>DATJKB010000598.1:0-2541 GCA_035491875.1 Pyrinomonadaceae bacterium
TGGATCGTTTACTGAACCACCAGAACTAAACGGCCTGTCGCATCTGTTCGAGCACATGTTCTTTAAGGTGAATCTCGAAGCAGCCAGGAGCCGGGAGTATCTCAGGAACATCGACGCACTGGGAATCGTCTATAACGGCGAAACACACGAAGAGGTAGTCAACTACTACTTCACAACCACAACGTTGAACTTCCCCGTGGCGCTGCGGTACATGCGTGACCAGGCAATCTTTCAACAGTTCGATGAAGGACAGTTCGCTCAGGAGCGCGAAGTCGTGGTGGGGGAGTTGGATCGGCACGAGTCGAATCCCTACGGCGAGTTAGGCGAGCAGATGAACGCGAAGCTCTTCTTCAAGTATCCAAGCCGTAAACGGCCAGGCGGTGATCGAGCGACGGTTCGCGCAGCAACAACCGACCAGATGCGACTAATCAAGGACCGTTACTATGTGCCGAACAATTCCGCCATCGTCGTTACTGGTGACGTTGCTCCGCCGATGGCGTTTCAACTCGTCGAGCAACTGTTTGGTGAATGGCCGAAACGGACGAAGGATCCGTTTGTAGATTTTCCGCTCGTAGATCATCCACCGCTGGCGAAGAGTGAAGGACACATGATCTCGGCGCCGATCACAAACGTGGTCATCCAGCTCGGTTGGCAGGGACCTTCGATCGGGAAAGACGACGCTGCGACGTACGCAGCTGATGTCTTCTCTTTCATTCTGCGCCAGCCGAATTCGCGTTTTCAGAGGGCGCTGGTTGACACGGGTCTCGTAACGAACGTGGGCTTTGGCTACTACACGCAACGAAACGTCGGTCCCATAACGCTGATAATTCAGACGACGCCTGATAAAGCGAAGGCGGCGGTGCGAGCGGCTTATAACGAGATAGCCCACTTCAACGATCCCAACTACTTCACAGACGAAGAGCTTGAAAGCGCAAAGGCGCTGCTTGAGGCTGACGATCTCTATTCGCGTGAAAAACTTTCAGAGTATTCACACACGATCAGCTTCTGGTGGTCGACAACCGGCCTCGAATACTTTCGCGGGTACCTAAAACGACTGCGGGCGAGTTCACGCGCCGATATCAACAGGTACATCACCAAGTACGTACAGAACAAACCACACGTTGGTTTGTCGTTGATGTCAGATGAATCGCTGAAACTCTCGGGCTTAACTGAGGCTGATTTGATTGGAGCGCCCATGGCACAGTCGACGGTAGCGGGCAGACATTAATACCGGGCAGAGATCTTAGGAACATAAAGAAATGACGAATACTTTTGTACGTTGGATACTGGCGAGTTTTTTTCTCGTCGCATCGCTTTGGACGCCTGCCGTTGAAGGGCGAACTTCGGGTCAAGGGACCAGCGTCGCGCGAGCTGACAACGAGGTCACCGATGCGGCAAGACTGGTAACAGAGTTTGAAGTCAACGGGCTCAAGGTTTTGCTCAAGCGTCGTGCGGGCAGTCAAACGGTAGTTGCTGGTTTATTCTTCCGCGGCGGCGCGCGCAACGTTACCGAAAAGAATGCGGGCGTCGAAGCACTCATGCTCGACGTGGCGACCGAGGCGACAACCAACTATCCCCGCGAAAAATTCCGCCGAGAAATCTCCAGCACCGGCACCAGCATCAGCTACGGGATCAACTACGATTACTCCGTTCTGTCGCTCGGCACCACTCGACGTTTTTTTGATCGTTCATGGGAGTTGTTTGTTGATTCGGCACTTCGACCAAGTTTCGCGTTGGACGACTTTCAAAGAGTGAAGAATCGCGTCATCGTGTCAGTCAGTGATAATGAAGATGTCCCGGATTCATTCATACAGGTCCTTCAGAGTCGCGCAATTTATGGGGGCCACCCCTACTTGAATGAGCCACGAGGGACAGTGCAATCGATAACAAGTCTGGCCCTTGAAGATATCAAGAAGTTTCACCAGGAGATGTTGCAGACTTCGCGTCTCTTGTTGGTGGTTGTAGGCGATGTTGATCCAACATTGCTGCGAGGAAAGGTTGAGGCGTCGTTCGGCAAGCTGCCACGCGGAAACTATCAAGCAGTACCACCACCGCAACTGGCTTTTTCTGAACCGACGTTGTCAGTTACGGCCCGACAGATTCCCACAAACTACATCCAGGGCATATTTGCTGCGCCGGCATTGACGTCTCCAGACATCTACGCGATGCGGATTGCGTCTTCGATACTTCAAAACCGAGTGTATGTCGAAGTGCGCGTTCGTCGGAACCTTTCATACGCGCCGGATGCATTCCTTGGAAACCAGGAAGCAAATTCCGGTGGAATATCCGTGACAGCGGTGGATGCCAACCAGGCAGTAAAAGTGATGCTCGATGAGATTGCGAGGCTTCAGCAGGTTCCGGTGAGCAGCGAGGATCTAAAATCAAGCGTGCAACAGTTTCTAACGAAATATTACCTCGGCCAGGAAACGAATTCCGCGCAGGCTGGGGAGCTGGCTTTGGGAGAATTAGTGGGCGGCGGCTGGAGAAACTCGTTTCAAATGATCGACAGGTTGCGGGCTGTTACACCGGAAGACGTTCAAC
>DATJKB010000599.1:0-4280 GCA_035491875.1 Pyrinomonadaceae bacterium
GAAGTTTAGATTCTCATCCGGATAGTCTGTCCTGATACGTATGTTGTCCTGCGTTGCGTTGATCTCGATCTTCGCTTCTCCCAAACGCTCTCGACGATAGGCGCGTTTGATTGCATCGATTTGAACCTCCGCGCGATCCCAGACTTTGATCTGCACGCCGCCATTTATATTTTCCAAACTGACGCGTCCCGTTGGAGACAATGGATAGGTTTGATGAAATTCTTCGCGCTGGTCCTGATCTGTACTTCCGGGTTCTTCGCAGTCAGGAAGCGAAATAGTCGTTCGCGGCTCGGGGAGTTTTCTTTGGTTCGGATCGATAGCTGACGCGGATCCATTTCCATTGCTCACCAGAGCGCACAATGCGACCGCGGCGGTAATGAGGGCTTTGCTCAACATGATGATTCGTCTCTACTAAATTCGCTAACTTGCAAGTCGAAGATTGATACTGCCATTAAGGGTCTTTAAGACAAGCTCGCGACCACCGGTGCCAATTCTGCCTTTGAGGTGTCGTCGATCTTTAAGGGTAGTAAGGTTAATAGGAAAGTCTGAATTAATCTGTCCGTTCATCGTTTCAGCTTCAACATCTGTGCTGAGACTCTGCGGAAGATCTAAATTGATTGCGCCATTAATTGTCTTAAAATTCAGAGAAGCAGGCCATGCCGCATCGCCGAGACGCGCGGAGATCTCACCATTAATCGTCGTGGCTTCCGCATATCCAGTGGTGGAGATTCGGATACCTCCATTGATTGTTCTTGTGATTACGTTGCCGCTCAAAGAAGTTGCGGAGATCTCTCCATTGATCGTCTTTCCAATAAATCCAACGCGCGCTGGAATCTTCACGGTGAAGTTAACTTGTACGTCGTTGTTTTCAATCCGGTGATTCGACGTTGAGCGTATAACTTCACTGGAATCACTCGCACAATCTTGGAAATCACCGGACGGACTTGGATATAAAGCACAAATAGTGACGCCGCCACTGTGTTGCACAACCTTCATTTGCACTGAGTTGACATCTGATTTCCGTGAAGTCTTCACAGCGATGACTTCAACTTCATTTCCGGTTGAAGCTTCCGCGGTAATGCTGCCGTTGACTCCTTTGATAGCAACCGTCTGACCAGGAGCAACTGGACCATTCCAGCGAAACTCATCAGATCTATTCTGACTCGCAACAACAAGGCTGGCCTCGGCAGTCTTCGTCACAACTATCGTTCGCGTGCGAGCACTTGCCGTCGGGACTACCGCATCAGACCAACTGGAAATAGTGTGCGCGACGTCAGCGAGAAAGGCATGGGCCTCGCGCAATTCTTTCAACGCTGTGGAAGCGGCGGCGAGCGCGATCACGATGAATAGAATGACCAGATGTGATTTGCGCTCAATATTTGGATTTTGACTCTGCTGGTTCATTGCCGCTTCCTTTTTACCAGGCCGGGGTTGGCCGCCTAACATTTCCTCTCAACCAACCCCGACCCTTCTGCGTTGCTCTATTATCAGAACACCAACCCGCCGCTGGTTGTGACAATAAATTTCGATAAAAAACAGGGGATTTTTAACAAAAACTGATGTGGGGGATCCAGCGCAGGTCCAGCGGGAGTACGAAAATGTGGAGTTTGATCAAAAGGACGTGGAACTAAATCTTTTTGAGCCTGACGGTACCGCTAAATGAGTTAACGGCAATATTTGCGTCGCCGGTTCCGCACGTCGCAACGATGCGACGGAGGGTGTAAACCGGAATCGAGATCGAAGGCTTGATCACAACGGTTGCGGTTGGAGGATCTTTGACGGCTGGCGGCGCGGGTTTCGGTGCAGGCTGGGCCTTTGGCGTCGGAGTTCTCGGCGCTGGTGGCGCAGGCGTCATTTGTGGATTGGGGGTCGGCGGTTGCGGCATTTCTAAATACTTAAGCTTGAAATCCGAAACAATGTTGTGGTTCTCCGAAAGCTTGGCGACGATTTTAAACGAGGCATCAGTCGGAAGAGCCAAAGTCACATCTCCAGACAACGTCGTAAATCCATATTGGCCCGCACGCGCCAGAGCTCCTGTCATCGTTACGCCACCATTCACCGTTTTAACAACAAGCTTCGGATTGCTGATGTCGTCGAGTAGTACGTCACCACTTACCGTGGCTACTTCAAAGGTGTCATCTGTGGATGTTCCTTTGACATTCGCCGCTTCCACCGCTCCTCCCGCCGAACTCAAATTGACACGGCCCGCAGAATCGCGCAGAAAAATCGATCCGCCAACGCTCCCTGCTTCGACAAGCCTCGTGGCGCCTTCAATGGCAATATCCCCGTTCTGTGAACCAGCGTAGGCCGCCGCGACACCGACAATGTGAATATCACCATCGCGCGTCTGCACTTGCACTGTTGCGCCGTGCGGCACCTCGACTGCAACATCCGCGACCGCCTGACAATCGCCTTTCTTACCTGTCTTGTCAGACTTGTCCATGACCATCACGTCAACACGCGTGGCCGGGGTCTCCAACACTTTCTCTTTATCTTTCTCTTTTTCTTTTGCCCTGTCGATACGACGGAAATCGATCACGCCGGCCTCGGCCGAACGGACACGCACTTCATTCTTATCCCATCCTTGAACTTCGATCGTTCCCGACATCACGCAGACAGTGATAGTCGCCGTGGGACTGACCGGCATTGACCGTTCAATCTTCTCGGATGACCCGTCTTTGTTGTCGTCGTGAAGAGCGGGAGTGACGGTAGCCAGGGAAATGATTAAGCCGAAAGCGGCAAGGGACGCAAACACCTTCATTATCGAGTCAAAACCAGACCTTTCAATGCGAGCGCCCACCAACGCGTGCATCAGCTATCGTATTCAGGAGATCAACTTTGCTCTGATAGGCAGCAAACATGAAATCGGCGGCGTCTGGGTTGTTCGGATTGCTCTTAGCCGCAGTGCGAGTGGCGGCGATGGCGCGATCCACAACCGCGAGATTGCGCTCGTATTCAACCTGAAGAGCTGGTCGCATCGTTTTTTGCGCCTTGATCGTCGAATCAAGTTTGGCAATTGTCTGGAGATAAGCGCGTTCGCCCGGTATAAGTTTCACTGGCGTTTGTTTTCGTGGGACGCTCGTCGAAGAAGTCGCCAGCTTGTTCACAACTGGCTGCGGCCTTTTCACTTCGCTTGGGACTGTAATCGGCGGAATGGTTTCTTCAGGTGACGCCGCCGGTGTAATAACGCGTTGAGTGGGTCCAGCCGTTGCAATCTGTGAATCCTGACCAGGTTGAGTAGGCTCGACGGTGCGCATCTTCAATACACCGAAGATTGCGGCAAAGGCCAGGACGAGTATCAATGCTGCATAACCAAATGCCTGCTGGGGAGCAAAGTTGAAGAGACTGGTTAACGAACCGAAGAAGCTGCGTTTCTCGGCGACGACGGGAGCGTGAAGGTCTGCGACAGCTGCATCAACTCGTCGACGCAGTTGCTCGGTTGGCACCGGAGCGTCAAATTCGGCGGCCAGCGCTGAAGTCAACAACGCCGTTTCCTGCTCGAATTCGCGAGCCATAGCTGCACACGTCACACACGAACTGAGATGCACGGTTGCGCGCTCCATCATTTCGATCGGCAGTTCGCCGTCGAAATAACTTTGCAGCGTACCCTCATCTAAACATCGTTTCATCACCTGCCTCCGATCTTGCCGTAGACCCTTGCAAACTCTTTGCGGCCGCGAGCCACCAAACTACCGACGTTTGTTTCCTTGAGAGACAAACTCGTGGCGATTTCGCGATAGGAGAGGCCCTGTTGCTTTAAAAGCAAACAGCTCCTCATTGGCTCCCTTATTTTGTCCAAAGCCCGGCGTGTTTCATCGATTGCGAGCTTTCGCTCATAATCAACTTCCGGTGCCTCGGCCATTTGGCCGCTTTCCGCGTAACTCTTGTGATATTCGTTGTCGCGAATCATTGAACGGCTTTGGCCGCGCAAAGTATTTCGCGCCACGTTAAGAGTCACACGCAGAAGCCACGCCCGCAACAATTCCTCGCCCGGCGTGGAGTGGAGATTGCGATAAAGTCTTAAAAAAACTTCCTGCGTTACGTCTTCGGCCAGGGCCGTGTCACGGACGACCGCCCTGGCGGTCCGAAAAACCGCACGGTGATGGAGGGTAAACGCTTCATCGAAGCTGAGCGGAGACACCGCTCCAGTCTCGAGCTCGTTTGGCATGGACTCGATCAAAACTCTAGTTTGTCCGTTCATCTATCACCGCTCTCTCAACAGTGAAAACACCGCAACTTACTGAGTTGTGACAACTTTCTCAGGAAATGACGGATGATGC
>DATJKB010000600.1:0-2296 GCA_035491875.1 Pyrinomonadaceae bacterium
GCTACCAACTGCGCAAAGGTTCCGGCCGAACGGGCCATCTGGCCGCCTTTGCCCGGACGCAACTCAATATTGTGAATCTGAGTTCCGAGCGGGATGTTGATCAGCGGCAGAGTGTTTCCAGGGAGAATGTCTGCATCCGCGCCACTCATAATGGTCTTGCCAACTTCCAGACCGGTCGGAGCGATGATGTAGCGCTTCTCGCCATCGAGATAGTTGATCAGCGCGATGTGCGCTGAACGATTTGGGTCGTATTCGATTTGCGCAACACGGCCCGGCACGCCGTCCTTATCGCGTTTGAAGTCGACTATTCGATAGAAGCGCTTGTGGCCACCGCCGCGACGTCGCACGGTAATCCGGCCATCGTTGTTACGTCCGGAGATTCTCTTCTTCGGTTCAAGTAGAGACTTCTCGGGCACTGCGCCCACGGTCAACTCATCGCGAGTCAGATACGTTTGATAACGTCGCGCTGCAGATGTCGGTGTTAGCTTCTTGATTCCCATAAGATCATTTTTGATTGCCGATTAAGTTCATTGCCGATTGTCGATTGCCGATTGTCGATTGCCAGTCATCCGCGACTGACTGCCTGTTTAGTTTCTTTTGAACTTGCCCCCAAGTGCCAATCAAAAATCGGCAATCGGCAATGTCTTCAATCGGCAATGCTTTAAACAGATTCGCCGTAGTCGACCGGCTTCTCGCCTTGCTTCAACGTCACATAGGCTTTTTTCCACGATGGCTTGCGACCCTCGTAACGACCACGACGAGCGGTCTTGCCCATGTAATTGATCGTCCGAACGTGATCTACTTTCACCTGGAAGATCGATTCGACAGCTGATCTGATCTCCGGCTTGGTGGCTTTGCGATCAACTCTGAAACTGAGTAACTGGCGGTTGTCCTGGGATTCTTCCTTCGCAACCAGGGCCTTCTCGGTGATCACTGGCGATTTAATGATGTCCCAAACTGTGCGCATCGCTTAGCTCGCCTCCTCCTTCGGTTTGCGCGTACGCTTCGGCTTTGGAGTCGCTTCCGCTTCTTCGACCGCGGTAGTGTCAGCAGCAGCCTCGCCGTTTTCCTTGCGCGCACCGAGTAACTTCTCGAGCTCTTCTGTCGCCGCGCGCGACAGCACGAGATGATCGTGATAGAGCAAATCGTAGATATTCAGACCAAAACTGTTCACAATCTTCGCGCGGCGAATATTGCGGGCCGACAACATCAAATTCTCGTTCTCAAGCGAATCGACTATCAGCGTTTTGCCTTCGAGGCCGAGCGTGCCAAGTGACGCCGCAAACTGTTTTGTCTTCGGCCTGTCGACGGGCCAGCCATCAACTACCACAAGGTTTCCTTCTCTGACTCTTTCGGATAACGCGGAGCGCAGAGCACCCTGCCGCATCTTACGAGGCATGTTGTATGACCAGTCGCGTGGTTGCGGTCCATGTACGTTGCCGCCACCCTTCCAAAGCGGAGACCGCAACGACGCGATACGCGCGCGCCCGGTTCCCTTCTGCTTCCACAGTTTTCTGCCAGCGCCCGAAACATCTCCGCGCGTTTTTGTCGCAGAGGTTCCCTGACGCGCGTTTGCCATGAAATTCCTGACAGCTGCGTGAATCAGAGGTTCATTCAGCGGCGCACCGAACACAGCATCAGACAGGTTCAGTTCACCTACCTCTTCATTTTTTAAGTTGCGCACCTTTACTGTGGGCATAACCTTCTCCGGTGATCTTTGGATATAGGTCCTACATGTCGTATAGGTCCTACTGCTCCGCCATCACTATTACTTGCTCCCAATTTTCGTCTTCTTCCTAACTATCACCACGCTACCATTCGCTCCCGGCACGGCGCCGCGAATCATGAGCAGATTGTTTTCGGCATCAACCCGAGCCACTGTTAGGTTCTTGGTCGTCACACGTACATCACCCATGTGACCGGACGATCGATTGCCTTTGACAACTCTCGACGGATACGCCGAAGCTCCAATCGATCCCGGTGCGCGAACGTTCATCGATCCGTGTGATTCAGGACCACGATTGAAGTGATGACGCTTAATGGTACCCGCGAAGCCACGGCCTTTCGATTGGCCAATGACGTCGACGACCTCTCCGTCGGCGAATTGATCAACCAACACCTTGTCACCAACGTTAGTTCCCTCTTCCCCGTTAGCCAGGCGAAACTCACGAAGGATCCGCGTGGGAGGAGTGCCGCCGCCGGTCTTTTCAAAATGACCACGCATCGGCTTGGTCACGTTCTTAAGCTTCAAAGGTTTTTCATCGACCAGACCAAGCTGCACCGCATCGTAGCCGTC
>DATJKB010000601.1:0-3296 GCA_035491875.1 Pyrinomonadaceae bacterium
ATAGATTCTGCAACACAACTCTGAGTTCGCGGTTCGGACGAGCGGACAAAGATGTTGAGGGATACATCGCAAGGTAATTGTCCGCTCGTCCGAACCGCGCCGGAGATGTTTGCGGCCGAAGCTATAAACATGTCACTCCTACGGAGTGAAGTTGTCTAACTATAATCGCTTCAGATGTTAGTTAGCGGTAGGGTGCGATAGCGCTTGCCTGTTAATTACGAAAGTGCGTTGACTACTGCCGGAGAGATCACTGGCACGGGGGGTTCGCCGCATCCGGTCGGCGCTTCTGTGCTGGGAACGATGTGAACGTCGATGTCTACCGGAACGTCAACGATGTATGGTGGAGTGAAGCCGTCGAAGTTTCGCTGCTCCACCCGACCGTTCTTCAACGTGATCGCACCACCAGAAACGAGCTGGGTTAGCCCAAAACCTATGCCTGCCTGAAACTGACTTTCGATAGTTAACGGATTGACTGCCATCCCGCAGTCAACTGCCACAGTAGCTCTGTGGATCTTCGGTCGTTTGTTTTCAATGGAAACATCAACTGCGCAGGCAACTGCAGTCTCAAACGACTCGTGACAGGACACCCCTTGTGCATGTCCGCGCGGTAGACGCCAGTTCGCAGTTTTTGTCTCGAGCAGATCGAGTGTCCGACGCAGCTTGTGTGAATCTGGCTTGAGAAGTTTGCGTCGATAAGCGATTGGGTGAACCTTTGCACGCGTGGCTAACTCGTCGATCAATGTCTCCATAACGAAAGCGGTGTGCGTGTGCCCAACCGAACGCCACCACAACACGGGGACGTTCACGATCGGATGATGAACGGACAAGTGAAAGTTGGGAATGACGTAGGGTGCGTCGACAACCCCTTCAGTTGCGGTGCCGTCCACGCCATTCTTAATCGCGAACCCTTCAAATGGAGTTCCGGCAAGGAGTGATTGACCTACGATCACGTGCCGCCACGCCATCGGAAGACCGTCAGGGCCAATTCCTACTTCCACGCGGTGTACGTGCATCGGGCGGTAGTACCCTCCTTGAACGTCATCCTCACGCGTCCAAATCAGTTTCACGGGAGTGCCGCGAAGACGTTTAGCGACGACCGCTGCCTCGCGCTGAATATGAGAATCAGTCACCGCACGACGTCCAAATCCGCCGCCCGCCATTTCGGTGTGGAAAGTAACCTGGTCAGGTTTCAGGCCAAGAACCTCCGCAATCGCCATTTGATCCATTGTCTGAAACTGTGACCCGGCCCACGTCTCGGCGTGATCGCCGTCAAAGCGCACTGTAGTGTTCAAAGGTTCCATGGGTGCATGTGCAAGATAAGGAAACTCAAACTCAGCAACGATGCGGTTCGCCGAGGGAATTCGTTCGAGTGCCTTTTCATCACCCCGCGCTGCGGCGACATTGCCAGTCGTCGTTGCCAGCTGACGATAACGTGCGAATAGTTCCGCGCTATCTGCAGGCTGCACGCCGGAGAGATCCCACTCGATTTTCAGAAGATCCCGTGCCTGCTTCGCCGGCCAAAACTTATCAGCGACAACCGCCACTCCGGTTCCACCAAGGTTAACGGGGATTTGAAAGACGTCTCTGACACCATCGATCGCGCGCGCTTCTTTGTCATCGAAACTCTTCACCTTCCCGCCAAACACCGGTGGATGAGCCACCACCGCCACCTTCATTCCCGGCAAATCAAGATCTAAACCAAACTTCGACGAGCCATTGCACTTCGGTCTACTGTCCAGACGGCGAACAGGTTTACCGATTAGACGAAACTCTGATGGGTTCTTTAAGCGAACTGTTTGAGGAACATTCTGACGTGCAGCATCACTCGCGAGTTCGGCATACCGCGCCTTCTGACCGGCTGGCCCAAACACGACACTGGCTTCTGTTCGACACTGTGCTGCTGAAACGTTCCACTTGCTCGCGGCAGTCGCAACGAGCATCGCACGTGTCTTTGCTCCGAGCTCGCGGTATTGCTGGAAGGAGTGGGCAATCGAACCGGATCCTCCAACCATCTGAATCCCAAACACTGGATCCTTATAAATGTCCGCCGCCGGAGCGAGTTCTGCGACGACTTGAGTCCAATCTGCGTCCAGCTCGTCTGCTAACACCATCGGCAAAGCTGTACTGACACCTTGACCGAATTCCAGGCGATTCACCTGGATCACAATGTTCCCATCCGGCGTGATGCGGATGAATGCGTCGGGTGGATAAACTTTGGGTGGAGGTTGAGTTTGGGCCTCCTGCGCCAGCATCGAGCGATCGAAATACAGCGATACTAGCAACCCACCAGCCGCAACTGACGAGACACGCAAGAAGGTTCGACGATTAAGAGAGAGGTCTTTCGCAGGATTGATCATCTTTCGCCTCTTCTATTTCACTTGGTTGGCCGCGCTCTTGATCGCTTCACGGATGCGAACGTATGTTGCGCAGCGACAAAGATTACCGCCCATCGATTCGTCGATGTTCAGGTCGGTTGGCTTCGGCGTCTGTTTTAGTAACGCCACGGCACTCATAATCTGTCCACTCTGACAGTAGCCGCATTGGACGACATCTTTGTCGATCCAGGCATTCTGCACGGCTCGACCGATCGGATCGACACCGATGCCTTCAATAGTGACTATGGGTCGATCATCGATCATCGAGACCGGAACAACGCATGAGCGCGTTGCGACACCGTCTACATGTACAGTGCAAGCACCGCATGCGCTGACTCCGCATCCGTACTTCGTACCAGTCATCTTCAAGTCTTCACGCAGCACCCACAGCAAAGGTGTCGAAGGATCGGTAGTCACATCACGTTGTCGTCCGTTTACGTTAAGTCGATAAGTAGCCATAAAAGATTCCTACCTTTCCGTTGGACATGGCATTCCGGCTTCGACCCATTGCCTGGTTGCAACAACAAACTGCGCATGAGTAAGTGGCGGCAGCGTGCGCATTGAGCCATCAGGTCGACGGCCGGGGTTCCAGGCCCAATGAACGAGCGCTTCTTCTTCGTGATGCTTAAGCAATCCCGGACCATCGAGATTGTGGTTCTTGGAGCGATCCTTAAGAACCCGACAGAGCATCGCGCTTGATAGTGGTCTATCGTTCTCTTCCTGCCATTTCATCGACAAGGGTGCCAGATGCCAGTTGTGACCGCCTGGCACACCTGTGGAATCGGCATTGGCTTTTTGATGACAGCTGGAACAATTGAGTCCTGGTACACCAGTGTTTGCAGGACCGCGCACTACATTTGCGAAGTGTCGATGTCGATCATCGCCTTGCTGGGGATACTTGGTCGCGGTGTGGCAGTTAAT
>DATJKB010000602.1:0-8007 GCA_035491875.1 Pyrinomonadaceae bacterium
AAGAGGTAAAGCCACAGAGTGTGAAGGCTTCTGGTAAGTCGAAAGCTTCTACGGGACCAGCCAAACCTTCAGTCAAAGTTATCAAGAAGAAAAAGTTGGAGGTGCGCACGCCTGAAATGATTGAATCGGAAATAGGCGCAGCCGAGAAGAGGCTTGAGGAGATTTCCGAACAGATGGGGTTGCCTGAAGTTGCGCGGGATGCACAACAACTAGTCAAGCTTGACGAAGAGTACAGGGGGGTCGAGTCACGTTTGAAAGTTTTGTACGAGGAGTGGGAAACGGCCGCCGCACAGAAGACCGGGTAAACGTACTTCGTAGTCAGTGGTCCATGCGCGATACAGGAGAGAATAGAATGAAAAGATCCATCGCTTTCGCAAAGACTTGCACCGTTGCGCTGCTATTAACGCTAAGTCTGGCGACAACTTTCGCGGCAATGCAGGACCAAACCGCACCAGCTAAACCCGAGGGAGATTGGCGAGGCACTCTCGATGCAGGAGTGGCCAAGCTTAATCTGATACTTCATGTCGTCAGAAAAGATGGCACCTTGAGCGCGACTCTCGACAGTCCGGAGCAGGGAGCGACAGGTCTCGCAGTCGACTCAATAACGCTTAATGGCAAGTCCCTACGCTTTGAAATGCAATCGTTAGGTGCGACTTACGAGGGTGTGTTCAGCAACGATGGCTCGCAAATCCAGGGTGAATTTCGTCAGCAGGGACAGAAGTTTCCACTGACGTTCAAGCGCATCAGCCAGACCGATTCGCAGGGTAGTTTGACTTTGCAGAAAGTCGACGTTGGTGGTCACAGCCTGAACCTGCTCATGGGGGGCCAGGGATCACCGGCCGTTGTGTTCGAGGGTGGATTTGGTACCGGGATCGCGTCCTGGTCCACCGTGCAAAAAGAGGTCGCAGCCTTTGCCAGGACAGTTTCATACGATCGAGCCGGTCTTGGACAGTCCGAGTTAGGACCCAAACCACGTTCGGCGAAACAGATCGCAACTGAGTTGCACACGGCTTTAGAGAAGGCAGGAATTAAACCGCCTTATGTCCTGGTAGGCCATTCGTTCGGTGGAATCTATGTTCGGGTGTTTGCGGACATGTATCCGAAGGAAGTAGTAGGAATGGTGCTGATCGATCCTTCTCAGGAGAGCTTTAACGACTGGCTGAAGAAGAGTCAGCTCGCTCGTCTCAAGGATGCGCAAGCTCAGATTGCCAAAGCTCCAGAAGGTGTCCAGGCCGAGGCAGCAGCTACTGAAGTTTCATATGGCGAGGCGCGTGTGGCAAAGGTTCCTCCAGGAATTCCCGTAACACTATTAAGTGCGACGGAAGATGAAACCATGCCGGCCGATGCGCGGAGACTCTGGATCGAAAAACATGAAGAATGGATCGCGACAGTGCCGGGTGGTAAGCACATCGTTGTGGAAAAGACCCAACACTTCATTCAGGCGCAACAACCGAAACTGGTGATCGAGACTATTCAACAGATGCTGAACTCGAAACGGTAAGGCGTGACCCAGGATTGCAGGACCCAAAAACCGCAACGAAGTTGCCGCCCGCGGTGACGGTCTTATGAGTAGAAAAGTAGTCTCGTTAATTCTGTAATCCTGTCGATGATTTGAATTGAGATTTGAACTCGCGGAAATCCGCACGCAGATTGACCAAATCCGCTCGCGTCAGGTTTATCACTCCTTCCAAGCGGTCGAGTCGGATCTCTATATCATTGCGGAACGTTCTGAACTCATCACGCAATGAAGTCAACTCGAATCGGATTAAGCCGTTATCATTCTTCAGCAGGGCGACGTCGGTCTTCAGCAGAGCGACGTCGGTCTTAATCTGATTAACATCTTCTTGAAGAGAAGTGATTTGCGTCTGCAGGTTACTGCCGAGAACGTTGATGCGATCCAGCACCGTCTGGAGGGTGGGTTTGGTAGTCGCCTCGTCAGCGTTAAGACTCATTTCATTTGCACTCCTGTGAGGATGAAAGTAAATCACGCGACTGAGTATACGACGACTTCTTGGTGAAAACTTTTGAGAATTAGTCGAGTAGCCACCACAGGATATTGATAATCGTTTTCGGCAATTCCGAGAATCAATCGGCAGGGCTTCTTGACACTCGCGCAAACGTTTTGCTACTTTCGGGCCTCGCCGAAATTGATCAAGAGTCGGCATTGAAAACTCACTTTTAGGCGCGTAGCTCAGTTGGTAGAGCGCTGCCTCGACACGGCAGAGGTCTGGGGTTCAAGTCCCCACGCGCCTACCATTTCTTTGTTTAGCGATTTCAGCAACTCGTCTACCACTAACCTCTTGCCATTGCACTGATCGAAGTCCACTGCGAGCAGTGCCTTGTGGTTTCGGGAGTAATCTTTGTGCCTGCACGTTGGCCGTGATATCGCGCGAATCGAGGAAATTGTCGCGCAACCCGAAGCCCACCTCGATTAATGCGCAAACTTATAATTGCTATAGCGGTTCTCTCTCTTCTCGGCGCCTCGATCGTTTATCTTGTTTACCGGCAAACGCCTCTGCCAACACCCATCGGATGGAAAGCTCACGTAACGACACTTGCCGGTGACGGCTCACCAGCATTCCGCGATAGTGCTCCGGCTGCGTTTTCAGATCCATTTGGGATTGCAGTTACGGTTGAGGGGATAGTCTACGTGGCAGATGCAGGTGAAAATAATCGCATTCGAAAGATCGCACCCGATGGAACTGTGACGACATTCGCCGGCGGAAGCGAGGGCTTTGCCGACGGCACAGCAACAGCCGCCTCTTTCAACACTCCTTCCGGTCTCGCTTTGAGCAAGGACGGCACCGTCTTCGTCGCCGATACCGGAAATAATCGTATTAGAAAAATTACGCCGGAAGGCAAAGTCTCAACAATTGCAGGTGACGGAACGGCAGGTTACGCCGATGGCCCAGCAGCTCAAGCTAAGTTCAACGGCCCGATCGGAATCGCAGTTGATCCACGCGGAAATATTTTCGTAGCCGACACCTATAACGATCGCATTCGCTTAATCACAACGGACGGTCAGGTCTCAACCGTCGCAGGTCACGGAACTCCAGGGTATGCAGATGGAGATCGTAATGTGGCGTTGTTCGATTCTCCGTGCGGGATCATCACCAACGCAAATGATGGCTCACTAATTGTGGCTGACACTGGCAATGACCGTCTCCGCAAGATCACATCTGAAGGGAATGTCACTACGCTGACTATAACTGATGAGCTATCGAGTCCTTTGGGCCTTGCCTTTTCACACGACAGCTTCCTTTACGTCACGGAGCTTGACCGATCGCGGATCATTCAAATCGCCCCAGACGGCACTGCGCGTACCGTTGCAGGCGATGGTCCTGGTTTTGCAGACGGATCTGATCAACCACGCTTTAACCAACCGACAAGTATCGCCATCAGTCCTCTCAGTAATAAACCCGCAGAGCTTTATGTTGCAGACAGTGGTAACTATCTCATCCGAAAGCTGGACCAGACAGCAGCCTTATCCAGTGCCATCCCTATTGACGACACTCCGCGGCTTACTCGTGAAACCCTTGGGCAGCAGTCGTTGTTGTGGCCGCTTGATCCGCAAGAACGTCCACACGAAGTTGTCGCCACAATCGGAGAAGTACGTGGTAGCTTCGACTCTGCGGACAGCCGTCATCACCTTCACAGCGGCCTCGATGTCTTCGGCGCGTATGGCGACGTCGTTCGCGCCGTTCGCTCCGAAAAGGTTACCAGTCCAATTCCAAACTGGGCCTTCGATTCGATTAACGAGGGCGTACGCGTGGGTGTTGTTTCTTACATTCATATCCGTGTTGGGCGCGACCAAGATGCAAAGATGTTTGACGACTCGCGCTTCATTTCCGTCAACGATGCCGCACAAAAACTTGCGCGGGTGCGCATCAGACGCGGTACACGTTTCCGTCCAGGTGATGCACTTGGCACGATTAATCGGATGTACCACGTTCACCTGAACATTGGTCCACCCGGCAGCGAGGTTAATCCGCTTTCTCTGTCACCAGTTGGCTTCAGCGATAGTATTTCCCCAACTATTGAAAAAGATGGGATTCATCTGCTCGACTCGTCGGGCATGAGTGTCACGCACAAAAGGGGAGATCGTTTGTTGGTAAGTGGTCCAGTTCGCATCGTCGTCGACGCGTTTGATCGCACCGATATGAATGCGAATCGACGGCGGCTTGGTCTTTACAAGTTGGGGTACCAGGTTCTCAAGCCTGATGGGACACCGGCGCCGGGGTTCGAGGAGCCGCGCATAAATATCTTATTCAACCGGCTGCCCGGTGATCGGGAAGCTACAAAATTGGCGTATGCAGCGGAGAGTGGAATAACTGTTTACGGGAGCAAGACCACAAGGTTTCTTTACGAGGTAACGAACACAGTTCGCGATGGTCGGGCAGCGTCAGGCGTTTGGGACACAAGTCAATTACCAAAAGGTGACTACGTGTTGCGGATCATTGCTGCGGATTATTCGGGCAATGAGTCGCTGGAGAGACGCGATGTTCTCGTTACTGTGCAGTAGTCCTTTGCGTCTTTGCGGGAAACGTGAACAAAGATGCTCGAGGAAATACCTCCTTTGCCAGGTCGAGTTCGTAATCAAGAGTCAACGCGATCTTTATCGCCTTTGCTGTTACCATCATGTTCCGAGCTGATGTCGATGCGAAGGATGGTGAGCGGCCGGAGGACATCAAGATCGCGTTCTTTACTATATCGAGAGCAATCGCATGCGAAGAAGTCATAAGCAGCTCTTGGGATACGGTGTCGCGCTGGTCGTTATCTGTGCAGCAACTGTGGTTTTGAGAAGTTTCGGCGATCACGTCAACCCCACGACTGTCGCTCTCACTTTCTTACTTCTCGTTTTGTTTCTGGCTACGGCGTGGGGTCCTAAACCTGCCGTAGTCGCTTCGATAGCGGCCGCTTCGAGCTTTAACTATTTTTTCCTGCCGCCTTTAGGCACCTTCACAATTTCTGATCCGCATAACTGGGTCGCAATCGTCGCTTTCCTTCTTACGGCAGTCACCGTTGGTCAGCTGTCCGCACGTGCCAAGCAACGCACGGAGGAAGCAGAAATTGGAAAACGGGAGATCCAACGTCTTTACGAGGAGCTGCGTGATGCCTTCGACCGGGCTAGCCATGCGGAAGCACTGAGGCAGAGCGAGAAACTGAAGACGGCCTTACTCGATGCCGTAACGCATGATTTGCGCACGCCGCTTACATCAATCAAGGCCTCAATCACAACCTTGCTGGATGAAGTGCGTGGCCGAACGGACGGCAACCAGCCGATCGCGCTGGACGAGGTATCGAAGATAGAGATGATGGAGGTAATTGACGAGGAAAGTGATCGTCTGAATCGTTCCATTGGCGGGCTGATTGAATTGGCTCGCATTGAAGCAGGCGAGATGCACCTGCGCCGCCGGTGGGGAACCATCGATGAAATCACCTCGGCTGCACTGCAGCGCGCGGAACCCATCACGCGAGGTCACGACGTAGAAGTTAACATTGAAAACGACTTACCTGCAGTTCGCGTTGACGAGCGAGCCGTCAGTGAGGTGGTCTATACGCTTGTTGACAATGCTGCGAAGTATTCATCGAAGGGTACACGTATTCGGGTCACCGCACAGCGCTACGACGACGGGATGATCAAGATGGCCGTGGAGGATCGCGGTGAGGGAATCTCAGTCGATTTGCGGGAGCGGGTTTTCGATAAATTCTTTCGAGCAACTCGTGACGGAGATATCAGTACTCACCGACCTTCAGGGACAGGGATGGGTTTGGCAATTGCCAAGGGCATCGTTGAAGCTCACCAGGGAAAGATATGGATTGAATCTGGCAGCGACGGAAAGGGAACACGGGTTGTGTTCACCCTGCCCATTGGAGATGAAGATGACGATAAGGCGAACTGAAATTACATATGTAGGTCATGATTGAACTTTCATGAATAATAGACCACGTATTTTGGTGGTAGATGATGAGCCACAGTTGACACGCGTGCTGCGCACCGGTCTTACGTCGCACGGGTTCGAGGTGCGCTCCGCCGCCGATGGGCTGGCCGGATTCGAGATCTTCAGCGATTGGCATCCTGACCTCATAATTACAGACCTGGCGATGCCAAAGATGGATGGATTGGAACTTTGCCGGCGAGTGCGGGCGATCTCACAGGTTCCAATTATTGTTCTTTCAGCAAAGGGCGAGGAAAAGACCAAGGTTGAAGTACTAGACATCGGGGCGGACGATTTCGTTACTAAGCCTTTTGGCATCGACGAGCTTCTCGCGCGGGTTCGTGCTTCGCTACGCCGCGCGCGCGCGGGTCCGACAAACGGTGCTGCCCTGACATTATTGGAATCGGGAGATTTTCATCTTGATTTAGACTCTCGGCGAGTTACAGTGCGCGGCAGCGAGGTCCATTTGACGCCGAAGGAATTTGATTTACTTACTTACTTCCTCAAGCATCCTGGAAAGGTGCTGACTCACCGGACCTTACTCGCTGCTTTGTGGGGCGGTAATTACGTTGAACAGAACGAATATCTGCGTGTGTTTGTGGGCAACCTACGAAAAAAAATTGAGACGGATGCTTCGTCTCCGCGCTACATCCTCACTGAACCCTGGATAGGCTATCGTTTCGATCCCGGCGAGTAAACTAAGCCAACGTCACGCTGCTAAGCTTCTGCTCCTTCCGGCCAGCGAATCAATCGACCTAGATCTTCTTAACGAAATTCCTGCGGTCCTGTCTTTACAAACTTTTTATGGAACCTTTACGCCCCTTTTATACAGGGAAGCGTAAGTTCTGTTTATGAATGAAACGCGAGTAAAGCTTAACCAAGCCACTTGGCACCCAGTGGCAGCTTTCGCATGCTTCGCCGGGTCGGTTCTTTCTCTTGCGCTAGGCTTTGCATTTACAACCAACTGGCTCCTGGACGCGGTACGCCATCCCGTCCTTCATGTTGTCGGGATTACCCTCCTTATTATCGGAATCCCCATTCTCATCCTAGGCGGGCATTGCTTGGATTTAATGGACAAGAAAAAGAAAAAATCCAAGCGGGTTCTTCATCTGGGTGGGGCCAATAATCCGGAAGAGCTTAATAGTCTCGGCACTGCTGCTCCTTCACTTCGCTTACGCGCTATTCCCTTACGGAGAGGTCTTACGACGCGAAAGGCAACGGACCCTGATAGAAACTAAGACGTCACTTAATCACGTCGAGTAGAACCATCCGTTGGAGATTAGGCACAGACTGGGCACACAGCCACCCAAGAAAAAGCTGTCAGTCCTTTACTAGTAAGCAAACTTCACTATTAGAAAACAAACTTCACGCCCCAGAGAATCTGTCGCGGGTTGAAGGCTGAAGTGAAACCCAGTGGCTGATTCAGACTGCGATCCCTGCGCCCTTGGACGCGGTTATTGGTGTCTATCGCAGCGTAGTCAGCGGCTACGGTCGCATCCGGGAAGATAAGTTGGCCATTGGTGCCAACCGTTACCGGCAATGTCTCGTTTACCGCCGCGAAGTTTGTACGATTGAAGATATTGGAAAAGTCCGCACTGGCCTCGATGCGCATGGGACTATCAGCCTTCAGATGAAAAGCTTTGCTTATGCGAACGTTTGTGCTTCTGTAATTCGGTCCTATGCCTGTGTTGCGGCCGATATTGAAAAGACGATCGGTGCCACCGCGCGTGTCACCGTTCATGTCGACACCTGTGCGTATTGTGAACGGAATTCCACTGCGGATGAAGATACTCGGACTGATTGTGATATCCGCAAATGCTCGTGATGCGAGGTTGTGATCTGGTCCACTCTTAAACGGACTCTCAAACACGCCGCTGAATACGAAATTGTGGCGGATATCAAAAGCGGAAAGGGACCGTTCAGTGAAAAGCCGTGACGGGAAGGGTGGGGCAAACGCGGAGTTGAAGTCTGTGTTGTCGTCGATCGCTTTGCTCCATGTGTAGTTTGCCTGGAAAGAGAAGTGATTGCTGAAACGCTTCATTAGCGAAGCGGTCATGCCGTGGTAGAT
>DATJKB010000603.1:0-10775 GCA_035491875.1 Pyrinomonadaceae bacterium
CGTTTGGATTGTGCTTTTTAGTGTGGCTGCGTTATTTGGCTGTGTCGGCTTAATGATTCGCTTTTGGACCAAGCTGATGACCTTGCAACGCGAGATCACCCCGCCGGTACAAATGAGACCGACATTTCCTGAGAGATCCGCGCCGCCCCCGTTGCCTCCGCGAATGGAGCCAGTCGGTAGTGTCACTGAAAACACGACGCGCACGTTTGCCCCAATCTATAGTGAGCCGCCTGATCGTTCTGCTCGATAACTTCAACTGCTGAGAAACTATGAACCCTTCGAAAACGCACCCGAAGCTTTCACTGGCATTTTCACTACTCCTTCTCATTACAATAACCGCGCCGGCTCAAACGAGACGCACTCGTCCACAGCCTCCTGGTAATCAGACAATCCGCAACATCGTTCGCGAGATCGACGCACGCAACGTCGAACAAACGATCCGCAAGCTCGTCTCTTTCGGAACGCGGAACACTAACTCCGAACAAAACAATTCGACGCGCGGGATCGGAGCTGCGCGAGATTGGCTGTATGCAGAGTTACTCCGCATCGCAGAGAGTTCGGGCGGACGAATGAGTGTTGAAAAGCAGTCGTATCAACAACCGAAAGCGGCGCGCGTACCTGAGCCGATAATGGTCACCAACGTAGTGGCGACATTGCGCGGCACGCAACCGGAGTCATCGGATCGAATGTATGTGGTTAGTGGGCACTACGACTCTATGTGCGGAAATCCCAGTGACGCGAAGTGTGACGCGCCGGGAGCGAACGACGATGCATCTGGAACAGCAGCGGTCGTTGAGATGGCGCGAGTGATGGCTAAGTACAAGTTCGACGCGACCATCGTGTTTATGGCTGTAGCTGGTGAAGAACAGAGCTTACTTGGATCGACGCACTTTGCTGAACAAGCGAAGCAGAAGAACTTAAACATCGATGCGATGCTCACGAACGACATTATTGGCAACACACTCGGTGGCAATGGCGTACGCGATCGAGCGACGGTGCGTGTCTTCTCCGAAGGAGTTCCGTCGAATGAAACCCCGGCCGAAGCAACCACGCGTCGCAGTGTCGGTGGAGAAAACGATTCTGCTTCCAGGCAACTTGCGCGCTTCATCAAAGAGGCGGCTGAGCGATACGTTCCGCGCATTGATGTAATGATGGTCTACCGTCGTGATCGGTATGGCCGCGGAGGAGATCACATTCCGTTTCTTGAGCGTGGCTACCCGGCGGTTCGGTTTACTGAAGTGAACGAAGACTTCCGCCATCAACACCAGAACATTCGAACCGAGAGTGGCATCGTGTATGGTGATCTGCCGGAGTTCGTCGACTTCGCTTACGTCGCAGATGTTGCTCGGGTGAATGCAGTGACTTTAGCGATGCTGGCGCTCGCGCCATCGCGGCCGAAGAATGTGATCCTCTCATCGCGTCAAGGATACGACACCGAATTGAGGTGGGATGCGGCTAAGGAACCAGACATCGTTGGTTATGAAATCGTCTGGCGAGATACGACGGCGGCAGTTTGGACCAACACAAAACCGGTTGGCAACGTCACGACGTTCACGATGAAGGGAATGTCGAAAGACAACTACTTCTTTGGTGTGCGTGCCGTTGACAAAGAAGGCAATCGCAGTTTTGTTACTTATCCGAGACCGCAAGGAAGAACACCCGCGGGCGGAGCTAATACTACGCAGCAACGTCCAGTTGATCCAAGTCCTTAATCGGAGAAAAACCGAAATCGGGGCTCCTTTATCAAACTATCCTCCGTCTCCCTGCGTCTAAACCGTTGATGCAGTAGGTTAGACGGATTAACCAGGGCCTCTTAGAATCTCCCAAAGTAGCGACACTATAAAGGTGCAGAGATGAGAATCCTTAACAATCTTCGGAGTTTATCGCTAAAACGCGTTCGCGCTGCCGTTGCATTAGCAGCTCTGGCCGCAATGCTAACTGGCACCTTTTTGCCGTCATTAGGTTTCGCCGAGACCGGCAAATCTGCGAAGAAAAAACTCACGGAAGAACAGCGCATCGTGCATGTGCTCAACCGGCTCGGCTTTGGTGCGCGACCCGGCGATATCGAACGCGTAAAGTCGATGGGTCTTGAGAACTACATCAACCAACAACTCGCGCCCGAGAAAATTTCAGACGCGGTCGCCGAAGACAAGGTAAAGGTCTTGACGAGTCTGACGATGTCTACTGCTGAGCTTTATGAGAAGTATCCTCAGCCGGGTCAACTGCTGCGCCAACTGCAACAACGTGGAATGCTGCCCGAGAATCTTGCTGAAGCGCGCGACAATCGCGTCAAAGGCGGCGCGAATTCGACCAGTGCACCAAACGCCAACGCCGGAGAAATGGCGAATCAAACACCGGCGTCGCAACCACCACCACAAAATCCGCTCGACAACGAAAAGTATCGTCAGGTCGTTCGCGATTACTACATGCAGAATGGGTTGCTGCAACCACAAAGACTGTCAGCCGATCTACAGGCGTCAAGAATTCTGCGTGCGGTTTATAGCGAGCGACAATTGAACGAAGTGATGGTCGACTTTTGGACCAACCATTTCAATGTCTTTATGGGCAAAGGCGCTGACCGCTGGTTGTTGCCCTCCTACGATCGAGACACCATTCGTCCGAACGCGATGGGCAAGTTCCCGACTCTTTTGGAAGCAACAGCGAAGAGTCCGGCAATGCTTTTCTATCTCGATAACTTTCAGAGTGTGAGTCCTAATGCGTCACAGCCGCAAAGACCACGTCAACGCCAAATCCTGCGTGGAATGGAAGGCGAACAACGACGTCGAATTGCGTTGATGAATCAGGGCATCGTACAGCCGGTGCCAAGACAGCCGGCGCCGCAACAGCAGCGTCGCGGTATCAATGAAAACTACGCGCGCGAATTGATGGAACTGCATACGATGGGTGTCGACGGCGGTTATACCCAGAAAGACGTGCAGGAAGTCGCTCGTTGCTTTACCGGTTGGACCATCTTCGCTCCGCGTGGTGGCGCCGCGGCCGTTAATGCAATGATCGGCGAAGGTGCAAGACGCAATGCCGGAACCTTCTTCTTCAATGCGCGCGCACACGACGATGGCGAGAAAGTTGTTCTGGGTCACAAGATTCCCAGCGGCGGCGGAATCAAAGATGGATTGATGGTGCTTGAAATCCTTGCGCACCATCCTTCAACCGCAAAATTCATTGCCACTAAGTTGGTGCGTTACTTTGTTTCTGACAACCCACCCGCATCGCTGGTCGATAAGGTGGCGGCTACGTACACGAAGAGCGATGGCGACATTCGTGAGATGTTGAAGACCATCTTCATCTCAAACGAATTCAATTCACCAGAGGCTTATCGCGCGAAGGTCAAGCGTCCTTTCGAACTCGTCGTCAGCGCCATTCGCACACTCGGCGCAGATACGAATGGTGGACCAGGTACACATCAATGGCTGCAACGAATGGGAGAACCACTCTACGGCTATCAAACGCCGAATGGCTATTCCGATGCGGCCGAGAGTTGGGTAAACACCGGTGGGCTGCTCGAACGGATGAACTTCGCGCTCGCCTTGGCCAGCAATCGCGTTCAGGGTACACGAGTGAACCTGGCGAAGTTCTCCGGCAACACGGCAGCAACGAGTGAAGCAGACAAGACGAAGTTGATGGACCAGTTTCTGAACACGATTCTTGGCGGCGACATCTCTAAATCGACACGCGAGACTTTATTGAAGCAACTCGATCAGACAGCAGTTGTCAGTCTTCCGGCGCCGGGTGCTCCGCCGGAACGTGCGCCGGAGATGGGCCAAATGGAAAGTCCCGATCAGACGCCGCGCCAACGTCCGCGAGTGGAAGCAACGATCAACGATCCAATGACGAAGGTTGTTGGATTGATCCTGGGCACGCCGGAGTTTCAAAGGCAGTAGAAGCTCTTGGCTGAGCTTGAGTCCTGGCGAATTGGATGTATTAAGAGGGTTTGATTATGAATCGCAGATTCTTTCTTAAATCAGGTGGCATCGCCGTAGCCAGCATGGGCATTTCACTTTCGGCGCCTGGATTCTTGCAACGTGCCGCTCTCGCAAACATCGCTAGCGTGGGTGCCAACGGCCGTCGCAAGACGCTCATCGCGATTTTTCAACGTGGCGCAGTCGATGGGTTGAACATGGTCGTGCCTTTTGGTGAGCGCAACTACTACGAACTGCGACCGAACATTGCTATTCCGAAACCCGAGAATGGAAACGTTGATGCGGCCGTGAATCTCGACGGGTTTTTTGGTCTCCACCCGAGTATGAGTTCGTTCAAGCCCCTGTGGGATTCGAAGAGACTCGCGATCGTTCACGCATCAGGTTCACCTGACAACACTCGTTCACACTTCGATGCGCAGGATTACATGGAATCCGCCACACCTGGAGTGAAGTCGACCAACGACGGCTGGCTCAATCGGTATCTCCAGAGCAAAGCGGATCCAGAGAAGTCGCTCTTTCGTGCAGTGTCGATGACGCAACTGACGCCACGTGCCTTACAAGGGCGTGCGCCGGCACTGGCGATATCGAATCTCGCTGATTTCAATATTCGCGCCGGTCGTTCGTCTGCAAGTGTGCAGGGTGGTTTTGAAGAGATCTACGGACGCACTGCGAACGATTCACTCGCAGGCATGGGCCGGGAAACGTTCGAAGCAGTTAACTATTTGAAGAAGGTAAACCCGGCTCAATACAAACCCGAGAACGGTGCGCAGTATCCGCGCAATCCGTTCGGCAATTCGTTGTTGCAAACCGCCCAATTGATTAAAGCGGGCGTCGGGTTGGAGATCGCGTTCACGGATATCGGCGGCTGGGATACGCACGTGAATGAGGGCAACTCGCGCGGTCAACTGGGGAATCTCTTGCAACAGTTCAGCTCAGGCATCGCCGCGCTATACACCGATCTTGGTCAGCGCATGGACGACGTTGTGATTCTCACGATGTCGGAGTTTGGTCGAACTGTCAGGGAGAACGGTAATCGCGGAACAGATCATGGTCACGCTAATGCGATGTTTGTGTTGGGGAACAGCGTGCGTGGCGGAAAGATCTACGGCGATTGGCCCGGGTTGAAGAGCGATCAGTTGTATGAGGGACGTGACCTTGCTTTGACGACTGACTTCCGAGATGTGTTTGGCGAGATCGCCGCGCGCCACCTGGGAACATCGAACCTTCAGCAAGTGTTTCCGGGTTACTCGTCGGATAAGTCGAGGTTTAAGGGATTCTTGGCGTAGTTTCGAGTTTCAAGTTGCTAGTTACAAGTTTCAAGTTTCAACTTTAAGAGAGTATCAATTTACCGCACGACGGTAACTTGAAACTTGAAACTTCAAACTCGAAACCTGAAACTTGAAACTTTTTCACCACCTCACCCTGCCAAACCGGTTGATGATGTACAGCATGATAAAGGCGATGACTGAGACAGTTACCGCCAAACTGAACGCATCATTATCACGACCTGCCTGAACCGCATCGTAAATTGCCACCGAAGCTGTCTGAGTTTTTCCCGGAATATTTCCGGCGATCATTATCGTCACGCCAAAATCGCCAAGCGCGCGCGCGAACGCGAGTGCTGTAGCGGCAAGCACGCCCTTCGACGCCAGCGGCAATGTCACGCGAAAGAAGATCAACCGGTTGTTAAGGCCCAACGTGCGTGCGGCGGCTTCCAGTTCTGTGTTCACACCTTCAAACGCAGCGCGAAGACTCTTGGTTACAAGCGGCAGCGCATGAATAGTCGCTGCTATGATCGCTGCCGTCACGGTGAACGTGAGGCGTATTCCGAAATTGCGATAAAGAAAACCTCCTACTGAAGAGCGCGTACCTAACAACACGAGAAGGTAATATCCGAGCACCGTTGGTGGTAATACAAGTGGGAGCGTGACGATCGCATCGATCAGGTTTCGTCCCGGAAAACGCTTGCGTGCGAGCACCCACGCAAGAGTTCCGCCTGCAACGAGCGCGATGAAGGTCGCAGCGGCGGCCACCGCAAATGACAATCGAATCGGAAACCAGTCGATAAGGAAAAGTGGAGTCGGAATGGGAAAGCTCTCCGGAGAAGTGATCGATAACAAAGTCGGTGCAGCATGTTAACGCAGACGGTATGAGGTTACATAGGAAGAAGATAAGCCGCAGATCTTCACAAATAAACACAAATCAGAACAAAGCGAAAAAGAAAAGGTCAATACCTCTGCTTTGCTTTGGTTTGAATCGGTGTGTATCTGTGAAGATCTGCGGCTGAACTCGTGTTAACTCGTTTGTGCTTCGGGTAGTCGAAGCACAGGTCGAGCTGCGAATCGCAGCAGCGGCAACGCTAGAACAGTTCCAATCAGGATGCCGCACAAATCCCACTGGAGATCGTTGGCAGTGTCGTACTTACTCCAGATTCGCTGCCCGCCAAAGTAAACTTCATCCCATAATTCGATAATCTCGTAGGCCGCGGAAATGCTGAACATCATCGTGATCGCGAACAAGGCCGCAATACCCAAAGAGACTTTGTGGCCCAAGCGGTCCAGTGCTCGCCGAACCAGCCAGATGATTATCGGCGTGATCAGTACCTGCACCGCCATGTGTGAGAATTCGTCGTACTGCATTGGTCCAAACTTCCGCCCATACATTTGGAAGTAATTGCCTAACGCATCAACCTGAAGTGCCGCGAATACCAGAACCATTAGCATCACTGGAACATTGATGTCGTGTCGGGCTCGCACATAAAAATAAAAGCCGGTTAGAAACGCCAGACCAAAGAAGCAGTTAATTGCGAGGGAGAGGTAGCACATCTTCAGCAGGAAAGCTGCGCCCGCCATTAGCAAAAGGAGAACGAGAGGTAGTTCGAGTTTTCTTAAGAGCGTCATAAGCTTTTAATCGCCGCTGGTTCTCAGCACTCGCGAGCCTTACAATCTGCGCTGCTGATGCCCAGGCTCAAGATCAAAACTCTCCATTACGAGTCTTTGCCTTCAACCAATACCGAGGTCGCCCGACTTGCTGCCGACGGTGCGACCGAAGGCCTATCGATTGTTGCGAATGAGCAAACTGCGGGCCGTGGGCGTTTGCAGCGCACCTGGTCATCCCGGAAGGGCGCGGGCTTGTACTTTAGTATCCTTCTGAGACCGGAAATACCTTTGCATTCCTGGCCTTTAATCACTTTCATGGCGGCCGTAGCCACCGGAGATGCGCTGATCGGCGCCGCGGGATTGCAGACGGAGATTAAGTGGCCCAATGATCTTCTTGCAGGTGAACGAAAAATCTGCGGCATCCTGTCGGAAACTGTTGACACCTCCGCGGGCCGCGCTGCGGTCGTTGGTATTGGTATAAACCTTACCGCCCGGGGTTATCCTCCGGATTTGACAGGAGTCGCGACGTCTGTCGAGGAGGAAACAAAGCAGCCTGCGGATAAAGAGAGGTTGCTGGCAGCCCTGCAAGAGGCCATCGCGAACTGGTACGAACAACTGGTTGAGCCTCAGGGTCTGGAAAGAATATTAAAAGCGTGGATCGAGCGATCGTCTTACGCGAACGGCCGGCTCGTTGACGTCGTAAACGGCAACGAGACATTTCGCGGCATCACACGCGGCGTTGAACTTGATGGAGCGCTACGTGTGGAAACTCAAGCGAAAGAAATTCGGATTGTGCGCGCCGGAGACGTGGTAAACGTTAGGTCAGCAACCAAATGAATCGACCAGGAAAGATTGTTCTCAGCACCTTTGGCTCTTTCGGCGATATTCATCCCTACATGGCGATTGCTCTCGAGCTCAAGTCACGTGGGCACCATGCAACAATCGCTACGATGGAGTTCTATCGGGAAAAGACTTTGGATGCCGGATTGGGCTTCGCCTCAGTCAGGCCAAATGTTCCGGGACCGAAGGAACAAAATGCTGAGCTGGTGGAACGCATTATGGATCCTCGCACTGGACCGAAATTTTTGATGGAAGACTTGATCTTCCCCGCGGTACGCGACGGCTACGAAGATCTGTTGCAAGCATCAAGGGGCGCTGATCTTCTGGTCACGCATCCAGCAGCGCCTGCCGGTCCGCTCGTTGGATACAAAACAGAAATGCCGTGGATCTCGACTGTGCTTGCGCCGATGTCGTTCTTTTCTCACTACGATCCGCCTGTGCCGCCTTACTGGCCCTGGCTTAATGAGCTGCGCGTGCTGGGACCGGGTTTCATGAAGTTCTTTCATGGCGTAATGAAGAGCGTCTTCAAACCGGAGCAGGTGACTGCGTTGCGCGATGAACTCTCAGTCGCCGACTACGGCAATCCAGTCTTCGAAGGTCAGCATTCGCCGACACTCGTCCTTGCGCTTTTTTCAGAACTCTTTGGGCCGCGTCAGCCAGACTGGCCTGAACAAGCGCGTACGACTGGCTTTTGTTTTTACGACGAAGATCAGGAGCCAATGAGTCGGGAGCTATCGGACTTTTTGGATAATGGTCCACCACCAATTATTTTCACATTAGGCTCATCTGCTATTTGGGTCGCACGCGACTTCTTCGCCGAAAGTATTAAGGCAGCGCACACCCTGAATCGACGCGCGGTATTGTTAGTCGGAGACGAACGGAATCGCCCAGAGTCGTTATCGAAGGATATGATCGCAGTTGATTACGCGCCTTATCACAGCCTGTTCTCGCGTGCCTGTGCTGTGGTCCATCATGGCGGCGTTGGGACTACCTCGCACGGAATTCGCGGTGGTGCGCCCACCTTGATCGTTCCTTTTGCTTTTGATCAACCGGACAATGCCGAACACGCGCGGCGTCTGGGCACGAGCCGGACCTTGCATCGCAAGAACTACAACGCGAGATCCGCCGCGCGCGAACTGCAATCGCTGCTGGCCGATCCTTCGTATGCTCAGCGCGCCTCGTACGTAAGTGAACGATTGAAGCAGGAAAACGGTCCACGGTGTGCTGCCGATCTCATCGAACAGACAATGTCGGATAGGCTAAAGGCAGTTGAGGAGCCCGCTTATGCTTTTGGTAATTGATGTTGGCAACAGCAACACGTCACTCGGAGTGTTTCGCGGCGCAGAGCTGCTGGCTCATTGGCGGCTAACGACAAACCCCGCCCGCACTGTCGATGAATACGGCGTACATGCGCGGAATCTCTTCGCGCTCGCAGAAATGGACTTTAAAGCGATCGATGCCATAGCCATCGCCTCGGTAGTCCCACCGCTAAACTACACGTTGCGAAGAATGTCGGAAGTTTATTTTGACCTCACGCCATTGTTTGTTGATCACACAAGCAACACTGGATTGAAGATTCTATATCAGCCGCCTTCAGATGTTGGCGCGGACAGAATTGTCGATGCAGTCGCGGCCATCGAAAAATATGGCGCCCCGTGTATTGTCGTAGACTTCGGCACCGCGACGACCTTCAATGCGATCAATGATCGTCGCGAGTATCTCGGTGGCGTGATCACCCCAGGCATAATGATCTCAAGCGAAGCGCTGTTTGCGCGTACGTCGAAGTTGCCGCGCGTTGACATTCGAAGGCCTGACAAAGTCGTCGGGTCGTCGACGGTCGAAGCGATGCAGGCAGGTCTTTACTATGGATACGCGGGGCTCGTCGATGGAGTGCTCGAGAGAATGATTGATGAACTTGCTAACAAGCCACGGGTGATTGCGACGGGCGGTTTGGCTCCCTTGATTGCCACAGCCTCACGATTCATTGAAACGGTCGACGGCACGTTGACGCTTGAAGGATTGCGTCTGGTTCACGAGCGAGTCCAAATGTCCAATGGTCTCGTGGTGGAATAAGTCCTGGAGGTCGTATGGGTCCTATACCAACAAATTCTGAATAGTGAACTACTTCAATTATTTCACCGAAATAGAAGACGCATTCGTCAGGCGACGCGGCAAGCATCTTTTCCTTAGTCCGATGGACTGGGCGTTGATGGAGAGTTGGAAACAGCAGGAAATTCCTTTGCATCTTGTCCTGCGCGCGATTGAACGAGCTTTTGATTCTTTTGAAGCACGGCCGAGAAAGCGTTCGGTGAAGTCGCTGCTGTATTGCCAGGAAGAAGTTGAAGCGCAATTCGCCGAATGGCTAGAGTCGAGAGTTGGTTCGAATGAATTATCGCAGGCACAGCAGAGTGATGAACCAGCGTCGCATTTTTCAGCAGCAGCGATCGGAAAGCATCTCAACGAGAAGAAAAGCGCGCTGCGTTTGTTGGCGAATTCAAACAGCTCGAGCAATCCTGAGTTTTCTGAAACGTTGACGCGAGCGGCGGATCGACTGACGGAACTCGAAGACGATCTGGCGGTCGGCGGCGCTTTGAATGCGCGACGTCTTGAAGATTCGTTGACCGGCGTCGAACGGATGTTGAGTGATGCGCTGCTGTCAACTTTTCGCGCGGAGGTTGAATCTATTACTGCCGATTTGAAGATGGAGCTCCAGCCCTATCGATCGCAAATGGAAAAGCCTGCGTATGAACAGATGCTCAACAATCTTCTGATGAAGCGTCTGCGTGAGAAATTTGGGATCCCGCGGTTGAGTTTATTTTATTTGTGATTAGCTCTCCGGATTTGTGTTTATCCGAACTTTGCCTCAAAAGTCGATTTGGGTGATAACGAGTTTTGTCTTGGTTCGTGTGACTTCGTGGATCGTCCTTGTTTTTCTGGACAAACGGAACGATCCACGAAGTCACACGAACTAAACACGAAACTCTTGATCACCGAAATCGACTTTTGAGGCAAATCTCTACTGGACAGACTGCGGCTCATGTTATTTTGTATTCAACCTGTAACGTACCAATTAACTGGAGACTAGGATGGCATCAACTCTTCGACGACGGATGAAAAA
>DATJKB010000604.1:0-9425 GCA_035491875.1 Pyrinomonadaceae bacterium
TTGATGAGCTAAGAAAAGACCGGCCCAAGAACCACTTCAGTATCGGCATTGTTGATGACGTAACCTTTACTTCCCTGCCATATGATCGCGCGTTTTCCACTGAACCTGACAACCAGGTTCGGGCAATGTTTTGGGGACTAGGTGCGGACGGAACTGTCAGTGCCAACAAGAACTCCATAAAAATCATCGGAGAAGACACGCCGAATTACGCGCAAGGCTATTTCGTCTACGACTCAAAGAAGTCGGGAGCCATGACGGTTTCTCACCTCCGCTTTGGTGCTCAGCCAATCAAGAGCACGTACCTGATTCAACACGCTAACTTCATCGCCGTTCATCAGTTCAGTTTTCTCGAACGATACCCTGTGCTCGACTGCGCTGAGCAAGGCGCGACACTATTGCTGAACAGTCCGTATGAGCCCGATCAAGTATGGCCGCAACTTCCGCGCTCGATTCAACAGACAGTCATCGACAAGCAGATCAAGCTCTATTCAATCAATGCTTATGCTGTCGCGAAACAGGCGCAACTTGGCAATCGCATCAATACGATCATGCAGACCTGCTTCTTCGCCATCAGCGGGGTTTTGCCCCGAGACGAGGCGATTGATCGGATAAAAGACTCAATCCGGAAAACGTACGGTAAACGAGGCGAGCCTGTTGTGCGACAAAACTTCGCGGCCGTTGATGCAGCATTGGCCCATCTACACGAAATCACAGTTCCCGAAGCAGCAACGAGCTCGATTGAAGAGATGCAACTCGTCTCGGACGAAGCGCCCGATTTTGTTCGTGCAGTCACGACCGAAATAATCGCGGGCCGCGGCGACGAGCTGCCAGTCAGTGCATTTCCGCTGGATGGAACATATCCGGTTGGCACAGCTCAGTGGGAAAAGCGAAACATCGCGTTGGAAGTGCCGGTGTGGGAAGAAGATCTTTGCATTGAGTGTGGCAAGTGCGTATTCGTCTGTCCTCACTCGGCTATTCGGGCAAAGGTCTGCGACGAGAGCGATCTGGCCCATGCACCTGAAGGCTTCAAACGTATTTCGGCAAAGTGGCGCGAGCTGCCGGACAAACTCTACACGCTGCAGGTCGCGGTTGAAGATTGCACCGGCTGCCAGCTCTGCGTCGAAGTTTGTCCCGCGAAAGACAAAAAGGATCCCTCAAGGCGATCGCTAAACATGCATCCACAATTGCCGCTTCGGGGTAGTGGCCGGGCAAATTGGGATTTCTTCCTGAAACTTCCAGACGTTCATTCAGGTGGATCGCTCAATTTTGGGTCGGTGAAAAATGTTCAACTGCTACAGCCGCTGTTTGAGTTTTCAGGAGCGTGCGCCGGATGCGGCGAAACACCTTACATAAAACTGATGACGCAACTCTTCGGTGACCGAGCAGTTGTCGCCAACGCCACTGGTTGCTCCAGTATCTATGGCGGGAACCTCCCAACTACGCCTTACACAACAAACCGGGAGGGCCGGGGTCCTGCGTGGAGCAATTCTCTGTTTGAGGACAACGCTGAATTCGGACTGGGCATGCGAATGGCGCTCGATCATCAAGGCGCGTACGCCAGAAGCCTTGTGGATAGATTACGTGGCCATATCGACGATGAGTTGGCCGATCAGCTCCTCAATACCGATCAATCTACTGATGCAGGTGTCAATGCTGAACGGGAATTAGTCGCAACACTAAAAGCAAGGCTTGCTAATGACCCTGACGTTCAAGCACGCGATTTGATGAGCGTCGCAGATGCACTCGTGAAGAAGACGGTCTGGATTGTCGGCGGCGATGGATGGGCTTACGACATTGGTTACGGCGGGCTGGATCACGTACTTGCCAGTGGCCAAAACATAAACATCCTGGTGCTGGATACAGAAGTTTACTCAAACACTGGGGGACAGGCGTCGAAGGCAACACCACTGGGTGCAGTGGCGAAGTTTGCCGCCGGCGGCAAGCCAACTGCGAAGAAGGATCTAGGGCTGACGGCCATGCGTTACGGGAATGTTTACATCGCGCAAGTGGCGATGGGAGCCAACGATACTCACACCGTTAATGCGTTCATCGAAGCTGAAGCGCATCAGGGGCCGTCGCTCATAATTGCCTACGGACAGTGTATTGCGCATGGAATAGACATGGCGAAAGGGATGCACCAACAAAAACTCGCCGTCGATTCCGGCTACTGGCCGCTTTATCGCTACAATCCAAGCCTGGCAGATCAAAATAAGAACCCCTTCCAACTCGACTCTCGTGATCCGAAAATCCCGCTAGAAGAATACATCTACACGGAGGGTCGCTATAGAATGCTGCAGCAGAGCGATCCCGAAGTGGCGAAGTTCCTACTAATTCAGGCTCAGAAGTCGGTTAATCACAAGTGGCAGCAGTACAAACAACTGGCTCAAATGACGTACACCGAATGAAAGAGTCAAGTTGCTGACTGATGGCTGGTGAGTTAATAAGAAACCAGTATATGTGTGTAATCGCACAGACGAGTATTAGCGTCCATGAGAGTATCCGAAGCCTTTGGATCCCTGGTACTCACAGAGTAACTAATGTTCAACCTTGAGGTTAGCCCTCGATTTCTACAGACGTATCTATCGTCCCTGGACACTCGCCCATTAGCGGGGGATCACTTGCTACTACCTGCGGAAACTCTCTCAGTTTCAATCGCCCGGCTGCGAAATAATTCGCCCATTACCCAAATCTTTCGAGACCATGAGAATAATCGCTCAATAATTCGGTTATCGCCTGTTGGCATGAACATTGCCGATTGCCTCGCCAAGGGCGAGCCCACTACGGGCAAGAAATCACTTCTTTCATTCAATCCAACATCGCCCGGCTATCAAATGCGCCGCTAATAGGGGGTGGAAGTGAAACCAAACAGAATCATTAAGTTACTGATAATTTGTGGAGCTCTGATCGCTTCCGGGATCTGGTTCACTTACGGAACGGCATCCCACGAGCTCACGCCCGGGACGTCAAAACCCGCGAATTACGAAGACTCCGATTATGTAGGAACCGAAACCTGCAAGGCCTGTCACGAAGAGCAATTCAACGCGTTCTCGCATACGTCGCATTCCAAATTAGCTGATATTGGCAGCTGGAAAGACAAGATCACTGGTTGCGAATCTTGCCACGGGCCAGGCAAAAAGCATGTTGAGGGGGATGGCGATAAAACGAAGATCATCTCCTTTACGAATAAGTCGTCAAAAGAGACTTCCGAAACGTGTCTGACTTGCCACGCCGGCAAAGAGGAACATAACAACTTCCGTCGTGGTGAACACTGGCGCAACGACATCGGTTGCGTCGATTGTCACTCACCCCACCAGACGATCGTCGGTCGTAACGTCGCCAGTTCAAATGCATTCGTTACAACCGCGAATGCTGAAAAGCCGGGTATGGCGACGGCAAAGATATTGAAGCTGAATGAGCCACAGCTTTGCCTCACCTGTCACGGCGAGGTCAAGCCGCAATTCAACGCACCATTTCATCACAAAGTACTTGAAGGAGCGATGAAATGCAGCGACTGCCACAATCCCCATGGTGGATTCGAGCTGAAACAAACACGCTTAGCGACTGGTTCAGATGCGGCGTGCATTAAGTGCCACGCCGACAAACAAGGTCCGTTCACATATGAGCACGCACCGGTAAAAACGGAAGGTTGCGTGGCTTGTCATACACCACACGGATCAGCGAATCCCAGACTGTTGAAATACAGCGCAGTCAACCAGCTATGTCTGACATGTCATAGCGTTGACCATGGTGTCGGCGCCGCTGAGCCTGCAGGGCCAGCACATAACCAAAATGCGCAGTACTCCAATTGCACAGCTTGTCACGTAAAGATTCACGGCTCGCGCACGAGTCCCGTTTTCTTCCGTTGACACCGGGTTGTGAGCAATGAAAGCGCTTATCGAAATCTAGCCAAAGGATAAGTCATGAAAAGCGACTTTGCGACTTTACCAAGAGTGCTGTTGACACCGATGATCGTAGTGATGCTGGCGGGCGTTGCTTACTCTCAGAAGCCGGCGACAAACAGTACTCCGTCGGCAAATGTATCAGAGGTTAAGAAATCAACAGCACCAGCAACGAAGGAAGAACCAACTTCGACGACTACAGGCGAGGATGCCGGCAATTACACCGTCACGTCCAGTATCGAGTTTGGCTACCGAGGCTTCTCGATGGACGGCGACGAACAAAAGTACAAGAGCGATCTGAATTACAAGGCTGGGCCGCGACTGTTTGACTCAAGTTTCCTCATGCGCTCGAAGGACAAGGGACTGTTCGATACGATGCTTGTAACTTCGACGGGTTGGGGTGCGGATCCGACAGGCAACCTGAGGCTGAGCGTTGAAAACCCAAGATGGTATCGATTCGACGCTACGTACCGGCGTTTCAAGTACTTTCGCTATCTAAACAACATCGCGAATCCAAACTGGCCATTTACACCAATCGCAGTACCGGCGAATCCGGAAGTCGGTCTAAATCGCTTCAACACAAAAACGACAATGGGCGACTTCGATTTGACGCTGTTGCCCAAAAACGAAATCATCAAATTCTACATAGGCTATTCTCCCGAGCGTTACAATGGGCCAGCAACTCATATGTATCACTCAGGAGGTAACGAGTTTTTCCTGCCGGTCGACTTGCAATCGCGAGCAAACGATTTTCGAGTGGGCGCCGACGCGAAACTCGGGCCTGTTGATTTTTCCTTTATGCAAGGGTTCCGCCGCTTTCGCGACGATAGCACAGTCGTTGGCGGCCTCGGTCTAAACCAGAATGCGAATACCGCTCAAATAACGACCTTCACTCGCAACGATCCAGTGCGCGGGAGCGTAGACTACACGCGCTTCAGCGTCCATACGTTGGTCGCAAATAAGTTGGACTTAACGGGACGCATTCTCTATAGCAACTCCGAATCCGACTCGAACTTCGTCGAGAACATTACCGGTCGCAACTGGAACCCCCGGGTGACGGGTTGGCCACCAACACCTCCCAATGCCACACCAAACACACTGAATCTTGGTCTTTATGACATCACAAGCAACACACAACGACCGAGCTGGTTGTTTGATTTCGGCGCGACGTTCCTGGCAACTAAGCACTTCCGGTTGTCGAACACGTTTCGCGTCGAGGATTTTGAGATTACCGGAGATGGTCTCTTCTCAGACTTCTTCCGCATTACTCGAAACATAACTGGGGGCACGAGAACCGACTCCGTTGGATTCAATGATTTGCCGGCAACGGAGACGACAAAGTATCGCAAGTATCAAAATACGATTGAGGGCGACTACGACTTCAATAACCGGTATTCAATCCATTTCGGATATCGCTACGGCAAGCGACAACTGGAGCTCCTCTTCTCAGGATTCAACTTTGGCTCCAACGGTTCTCTTAGCCCACCCGCAACACCGACTACCTCTGACGAATTCGAGGAGAATCACACGAACGCTTTCTTTGGTGGCTTCAAAGCGCGGCCGTACAAGAATTGGACCATGTACTTCGACGCGGAACATGGAACGGCCGATAACGTTTTCACACGCATCGGCAATTACAACTACACCAACATCCGATTTAAGAACCGATACTCTCCAAGTAAGAGGCTTAACTTTAATCTGTTTGTAATCACTCGCGACAACGCCAACCCCTCTGAGATTGCGGGAACGTCAATCGAAGACTTTGGCGTGAGGTACAAATCTCGAGTCTTCAATTCATCCGTTGATTGGTTGGTGACACCGAAGTTTTCAATGAATGCCGGTTACAACTACAACTGGGTCAACAGTAATGCGGTAATCGATTTCACCTACCTTGGAGTGAGCGGCATACGCGGTAACGCGCTGTACTACATGAGACTCAACTTCTTTTACTTAGAGTCGACTGCCCGATTGTCAGATCGGATAACTCTTTATTCGGCGTACCGGATTAGTGATGACAACGGTCAGGGCAACCGAGTCTCGGATCCAGTTGTTACGGGTGCGCGAACGTTGGTTAGCTCTTATCCGATGAGCTTTCAATCGCCCGAGGCAAGGCTGGCGGTCAAACTACATCGGCGACTCGATTGGAACGTCGGTTACCAGTACTACAACTACAACGAGAGTCCGCTAGTTGGACCACGTCCACAGAATTATCACGCGCACCTGCCCTATACTTCACTGCGCATTTACTTCGGCAGGATAGAATAGGAGAGAAAGGACGTCTTAGCCGAATTTGAATCTGGCAAACTCCAGCTACCGATGTCAGAGGCGGCTGCTGGAGTTTTTTTCTATCAAGGTTTCATCAAAAAGAACACTCAGCAAAAAATCTTCTCGGCAGATGCTCGTCAGGAGGCTAATATGAGTGGAATAAAGCTCGGTACAAACTTTGCGGTCTTCCTGCTGTTCTTTGGCGTAGCAGCGTTAGAAGCACTGCAAACGCACAACTGGATCAAAGCAGCTTTTTGGGCAGCTATCGGAGTCGTCTTTCTAGTTGCAGACAACTCTAGAAGAATCAGTCACCCATAATCTATAGTCTGTTAAAACGCGGTCTCACGAACTTACGATCTTCTTTGATCAACCGTAGGAGGATACGGGATGTTCGAACGACAACAGGACACGACAGGCGCGCGTCCGACACGACGAACGTTTCTCGACTTGCTCCTGGGAGGAAGCGCGCTCGCTACGCTGGGGGCGATTGTGTATCCCATTCTAAAATTCATGACCCCACCCCGAATAGTCGAGTCGACTGAAAACTCGGTCGTGGCAGCAAAGATCGCGGAAGTACCAAAGAACTCAGGAAAGATCTTCAAATTTGGTAACAAGCCGGGGATTCTTGTGCGAACCGATGCGGGAGAGTTGAAAGCATTTTCGGCCACGTGCACGCACCTGGATTGTATCGTGCAGTATAGTTCGGAGAAGAAACAAATCTGGTGTGCTTGCCATAACGGACAATACAACTTAAACGGTAAGAACATTGGTGGACCACCTCCCCGCCCTCTCGAAGAATTCAAAGTGAACACAAGGGGAGACGATATAGTTGTAACCAGGACATAGAGCGTGAGCATCCAATCGATCACCGCGTGGCTTGACGAGCGCCTGTCGTTAAGCTCACTCGCAAAAATCGCTGAGAAGAAGGAAATCCCGCTGCACCGCCATTCGATCTGGTACTACTTTGGCGGTATGACGTTGTTCCTGTTTGCCGTGCAGGTTGTGACCGGCATTCTTTTGCTGCTCTATTACCGTCCAAGCGCTGAGAATGCGTTTGAGAGCGTTCAATTCATTGTCACGGAAGTTCAATTTGGCTGGCTTATCAGATCAATACATAGTTGGTCTGCCAATCTGATGATCTTGACGCTGTTCATTCACATGTTCAGCGTTTTCTTCTTACGCGCCTACTATCCGCCGCGCGAAATAACGTGGGTAAGCGGCGCTGCTCTGCTAATCATCTGTATCTGTTTTGGTTTCAGCGGCTACCTGCTTCCCTGGAACAAACTGGCTTTTTCAGCCACGAAAGTGGGCACTGAAATCGCCGGTGTGGTTCCCATCGTTGGACGACCGATCCTCAGATTTCTTCGCGGCGGCGACGATGTCACTGGTGCAACACTTACTCGCTTCTTTGGATTTCACGTAGCTGTCTTGCCGGCAACCGCCACGGTCTTTATCGCCATTCATGTTTTGTTGGTGCAATTGCACGGGATGAGTGTGCCGCCAAAACTTATCGGTCAGCCAGTCAAGAAGATGAAGTTTATTCCAAACTTCCTGCTTCGTGATCTGATTGGCTGGATTTTGGCGATTGGGGTTCTGGCCGCATTGGCTGCGTTGTTTCCCTGGGAATTGGGCGAGAAGGCCGATGCTTTTGCACCGGCTCCTGCAGGCATTAAACCCGAGTGGTACTTCCTCTTCATGTTCGAAACTTTAAAGAGGATTCCAGCAAAGGTGCTTGGCTTCGACGGCGAAGTTCTCGGAATTATGACCTTCAATTTCGTTGCATTACTACTGTTCCTGGTACCGTTCATCGACCGGTCTCCAGAGAACCGGCGGCGTCGATTGATCTTCAACATTGTCGGCGTCTTGGCGCTGCTCTACATGGTCACCATGACGGTCATTGGGTATCTGACGTGATGAGGTGAAAAACATGAGTGTGCCGTCGGAGCAAACTCGTTGCTATGCGCGGCAAAACCTCGGGTTCCAAAAGGTGATGGGACAATTTGCTAAACTTGCACTTGTTCTATCAGCGCTGATGTTATGGTGCGTGCCGTCTTTGGCCCAGCAGCAAAAGAGCTCGTGCATCGAATGTCATCAGAGGCTTGAGGATCCCAAACTAAGTGCGCCGGCAAAACTGTTCGATAACGACATCCACCGCGCACGTAATTTGTCGTGTAACGACTGCCATGGCGGCGATCCGACAGCGAGCACCAAGGAAGGCGCAAAGGACCCACGTAAAGGCTATCTAGGTCGTCCGCGTCCACTGGATATTCCGGCCTACTGCGGTAAATGTCATAGTGACGCCAACCTGATGAAGAGATTCAATCCCTCGTTAAGGGTGGACCAGGAGCGCGAATACTACACGAGTGTGCACGGAATGCGATTGAAGGCAGGTGACCAGAGACCTGCCACGTGTATCAGTTGTCACAGCGTTCATGGGATCAGGGCCGTCAATGATCCCCTGTCATCCGTCTATCCTTTGAACGTCGCCGACACATGCGCCAAGTGCCACGCAAGTGCGGATTACATGCGCGGGTTTAATATTCCAAGTGACCAGTTTGCTAACTTTAAGACGAGCGTTCACGCTAAGGCTCTCTACGAGAAACAGGATTTATCTGCACCGACTTGCAACGATTGCCATGGTAATCACGGGGCCGCGCCTCCCGGCATTACATCCGTGGCGAATGTCTGTGGCCAGTGTCACGCACGACAGGCTGAGCTATTTCAGAAGAGTCCGCACAAAGCTGCCTTTGACCAAAGGGAGTTGGGAGAGTGTGTTACCTGCCACAGCAACCACGCTATCGCAGCACCCAGTGACCAGTTGCTCGGAACTTCCCAGGGCTCCCTGTGTATAAACTGTCACTCGCCGTCGGATAAGGGATTTGTTGCTGCTGGTCAGATGCGATCAATGATCGATCAACTTATTGCAAGCATCGACAGTTCATCTCAGATTTTGACACGCGCTGAACGGGCGGGAATGGAAGTCAGCAGGCCTAAGTTCGAGCTGAAGGGCGCGACTGATGCATTAACACATGCGAGAGTGTTGATACACTCTTCGTCGTCCGATGAAGTTTCAAAAGTAGTCGGCCCAGGGCTGCAGGTAGCCGAGAATGGTTATCAATCAGGCGTGGGCGCCTTAGCGGAGAGGACCTTCAGACGAAAAGGCCTGTTAGTTTCACTAGTATTTATTCTATTTCTCGCTATGGTAGTTTATCTAAAAATCAGACAGATCGAGCGAAAGGCGACGACCGCTTCGACGTAATG
>DATJKB010000605.1:0-3577 GCA_035491875.1 Pyrinomonadaceae bacterium
CTGATACTTCCCCTGGATCTGGAGAATGTCGAAGAAGTTGAGGGCCGCGGCATGATTACGGATTCGCACCTCGCCAGATTTCGGATCTGGAGCCGGGATAGCGACCAGCGTCATCTGTTCCGGCTCACACCAATCGCTGACTTGCCAGGCTTTCATTCAGGCACCGCACCTTCGTAGGATTGTCTTCCCACCGCGCACAGTATCCACCGACGCGAGTACCGGTCTGTCATTCCTTGATCGTGCGTACTGAAGAAAGGCCAATAGAAGAGTGTGCTGTCCATAGGCTTAAGAACCGATCTTGGATTGACTTGGCTTAGCAGCTGGCTGAGTGGCTTGCCATTGGCCCCGAGTGAAATCCGGAAACTTGACGGGCACACTACCTTTAGCGACTGATACTTCACTTAGTGGGCCAGGTGCACTCCATGCTGCTGCATCGTAAACGTTGATGTCCGGCTCCAGGCCCTCCCGCATACATTGGATCAACCGATAACACATCAAGTAATCCATTCCACCGTGTCCACCTAGCTTTCGGGCTGTCTCGCCCTGGTTCTTCCATAATGGCGACTCGTATTGTTCTTTGTATTTATCGAGTGTGGTCCAGGTATGTCCTCCTTCTTGACCGTCGATGAAAATACGTGGCGGATAATCCCTGAAGATTCCCTTTGTTCCTTGCACCAGGTTGATCCGATCATACGGACGCGGTGTCGTCACATTATGTTGCAGTAAAACTGTTCGGCCTCTTGCAGTTTTGATAATACTGGTGTTGTAGTCTCCCGTCTTATATACCTCTTTCCATTTCGCGTTTCCTGACGCCACGTGGTTCTTTCGATATGCCTCGAGACCCAGGTGCAGCGAACTCATTGAAACGATATGGTCAAACCTGTCGCCACGATTGATTTCCATGTATTGTGCCATCGGTCCTAAACCATGCGTCGGATAGAGATTGCTATCGCGAAGTGTGTGATGCCTGCGACGCCACAGACCCTCGTCTTTATCCTCAAACAAGATTTCGCGAAGATCATGATTGTAGGCACACTCACCATGCACAAGATCTCCAAACAAACCCGATCGGACCATGTTCAGGACCATCGTCTCTGAATCGTCATAACAACAGTTCTCCATGATGAGGCAGTGTCGTCGCGTTGTCTCAGACATGTCGACAAGTTTCCAGCAATCCTCAAGAGTGTACGCAGCCGGCACTTCTGTACCAGCGTGTTTCCCTGCTTTCAAAGCTGCCAAAACCTGGGGAACGTGCCATTCCCAGGGCGTGGCGATGTAAATAAAGTCCAAGTCGTCCCTCGTGGAAAGTTTTTCAAAATCACGCTCACCCTCGGCATAAATAGCTGGTCTTTTTTGCCCAGCCTTCTCGACTAAGTCGGCGCCCCTGACACATTTATCTTTCACAACGTCACAGAGAGCGTTGACTTGTACTTTATCGATGGCGAGGAACTCTTTGAGAACGCTCGTGCCTCGAAGGCCAACTCCAACAATCCCGAGGCGTACCACATCGCGGGGTTCAAACTTGACGCCCATCATCGATGTCTGTTTTGAGTTCTTTCGCTGTGGCGGTTCGAAATCAATAACGCCATCGTTCGCCTCGACGACACGTGATACGGTCAATCCAACGCCAGCAAGTCCTGCGGCTTTTAACAGGTTGCGCCTGGATAGCTTCGAGTTCTCGTCATTCATGGCTTAGTTCCTTTGTTGAAGTAGCAAACAGCAAGTTAACTCGTCAGACCGTAGTCGCGCAGTTGTCTGCGACCAATTTCCTTGATTCTTGAATCGGGCCATCTTTCAAGATAACTGTACGCCGGGTGATTCTCCCTTGGTTTACAAGGATTCCGCGCAGCGTTGTAGCAGCAGATTAGAGACCAACGCGGATTGGGGCTACTATTCGCATTTGATCGATGTAGCAAGTTCGAATGAAAGAACAATGCGGTACCTGGTTTCATTTCACAGTAGATGAGATCTAAATACTTCAGAGCTTCGTTTACACGATCGATGTCTGCTCCGGTTTGATCGCCCGCTTTAATGTGATCGATTCTTCCCATTAAGTGAGACCCTTTTAGCACTTGAAGACATCCGTTCTCCTTCGTCGCTGTATCAACAGCAATCAAACAACTGGCCATTAATGGAAACAGACAACTGTTCGAATACCAGTACCCATAGTCTTGATGCCATTCCCATGAGCCTCCAACGAATGGCTCCTTCAACATCATCTTGTGATGGTAGTGATAGATCTCGCCCTCGAGGAGCTGCTCCAGCGGTTCAATGATTCGAGGGCATCGGACGAAGGCACTGTAAATATCATTCTCGAGCTTGTCCGTGAGCCACAGCTTACTTGTTCGAGCATCCATGTCGCGGCGCTCTAACGCTTCCGCTTCCAACCGCCGATCATTTTTAGCGATTCTAATCAACAGATCCATCTCTTCTGAGTCAAAGAGGTTCACTAACATCAAGAAGCCGTCGCGATTGAATTGTTTAATTTGGTCTTCAGTTAAGAGTGCCATGACTCGCTACAATCCTAAAGAGTCTTTCGGTCTACTCGAGTTTAATGTTTTGGAACCGCCCGATCCGTGAACACAATTTCGCCCAGTTTTGCTAGTACATGAAAGTCGTTCTGCAACGTCGGCGACCAAGCTAGTTCTGCACTAGTCGGTAACTTTTCAACTCGAAATAGATTCAGCCGCCATTTATCCCCGACCAACGGAGGCATATGAGGTGCGGTCGCAATGTCCTGAAAAGGCAAAGCGATTTCACAACTCCAGCCACGATCGTTCTCCTTACCATCCACAATTCCATCAACGCTGACTCCCCAACGCAACTTTTCACTGTTCCAACTTTCGTAATGAAGCGGCTTCCGAGTGTTGATTAGGTAGATGTCCAGCATTGTTCCGAGCGGATTCACTTCAAGCTCGATATAGTTGGGAATCGAAGGATCCGCTTGCAGAAATACTTCAACAACCTCTTCCAACCAGAGATGCTCATCTCGCTTCTTCATAGTCGACCAGACGTTCGTATCATCTAACCGAAAGGCAAAGTAAATGAAGTCATGGTCATAAAGGATCTTAGCCTCAGTGCTTAGCTTCGTTGGACTTCCATCGTGATTATTAACGAAACCACGGAGCAACGGCGCGTCTGCCCAAGCGCGCTCATTAAGGTGACCATCTATTTCAAGTTTGGTTGTTACTCGAGAAACCGCGTATCTGGGAAGAGTCTGTGACTTCAGCGACCTCGACGAACTACACACACAGATCGCAACGAGAAGTATTATGAGTCGAACGCTCATCAGTACTCTCCGACACTATTCAGCCAACGCTTGCTCTTCTTCGTGTTAGTTCGTGTGATGGATCGTCCCTTTTTTCTCCTCAAAATAGGATCCTCCACGAAATCACACGAACTAACACGAAGAAGAACTAAACAGATCGTCCTTTACGAAACGACATCCGATAGTGGTTTTTGCGCACTAAATGGCCACTGGTTTGTGCTCCGCGACCAGAGCAAGAAACAGACAAAGCCTATTAGAATTGATGCCAGTCCGAATGCAATGATCGACCAATCAGTCGTCGCAAAAACG
>DATJKB010000606.1:0-9337 GCA_035491875.1 Pyrinomonadaceae bacterium
CTTCGCGTCAGCGATTAAACGATCTGCATTCATCGAAACTGTGTCGTCCGCAGATAGAAAACCATATGAACGGGCCTCCTCTGCTGACGTCGCCACCTTAGCCAGCGCTATCGTCTCAAATGCGTGCTTCACAAATGGAAAGGGATCCGCGTCGTCTGCGCCTTTCGGAATTGCATCGAGAGCCCGGACCAGCATCTCTTTCGTGCCGCCGCCCGCCGGAATAATTCCCACACCAACTTCAACAAGTCCGATGTAGGTCTCCGCCGCGGCCCTGACACGATCCGCATGCAACACCATCTCACAACCACCACCGAAGACCATCTGGAATGGAGCGACAACCACAGGCTTAGGTGAATAACGCAAACTCATCGTCGCGTTCTGGAAAACCCGGCCCATCATGTCCAGCTCTTCCCAGTTCTCCTCCTGCGCTTCCATCAACATCAACATGATGTTGGCGCCGACGCAGAAGTTCTGTCCCTGGTTACCGATTACCAGACCGACGAAGTTCTTTTCGACTTCACCAAGCGCAAACTTCAACATCTGAAGCGTGTCGCCGCCGATTGCATTCATCTTGGAATGAAATTCCAGGCACGCCACCCCGTCGCCGAGGTCGATCAACGATGCTCCAGGATTCTTCTTGATGACTCCTGTTCGATCTTTAACTGACTTAAGGACAATCACTCCCGGCGATTCCGTAAGCGGCACGTACTTGCCTGCGGCAAAGTCAAAATAGAATTGCTGGCCGTCCTCTTTTTTGTAGAAGGAGTTTGCGCCGGTCGCCAGCATTTGTTCCACATTCGCGGGAACACCCAGCCCTTCTTCCTTCATCCGCGCCGCAGACTTCTCGACACCAATCGCATCCCAGACTTCAAATGGCCCAAGCTCCCAACCAAAGCCCCAGCGCATTGCGCGGTCAACCTCAACCACAGTGTCGGCGATTTCAGGAATACGCTTCGCCGAGTAGGTTAGTGTTCGCGAGAGGGTCTTCCAGAGAAATGCTCCAACACGATCTTTGCCCCAGGCGAGCGCTTTAATTCTCTCGGCGGCGTCGTCGATATTCTTCGCCATGTCGAGCGAAGGCAGCTTCACTTTCTCAGAAGGTCGATAGTCGAGCGTCGCCGTATCGAGTGCCCAGATTTCGCGCTTGTCGCCCTCGCCCTTTTGTTTCTTGTAGAAGCCTCCCCTGGTCTTGTTACCGAGCATGTTGCGCTCGACCATCTTTGACAGAAGCTCCGGCGCGACGAACATCGCCCGCTCTTCGTCATCAGGGAGCGCTTCGTAAAGATTTCGGACAACGTGATGAAAGACATCGAGTCCGACGATGTCGAAAGTTCTAAACGTTGCGCTCTTGGCTCGACCTACAGCTGGACCAGTGATCTTATCGACCTCTTCGATCGAGTAACCGTCGTCGAGCATGGTCTTAATGGTGTAGAGCGCACCGAATGTACCGATGCGATTGGCAATAAAGTTTGGCCGGTCCTTCGCGGGCACGACTCCCTTGCCGAGTCGCTCATCGAGAAAACCAAACATGAAGCAGGAGATTTCCGGCTTGGTCCACTCAGTACGAATTATTTCGACGAGATGAAGATAGCGTGGCGGATTGAAGAAATGGACGCCAAGAAAGTGCTGACGAAAGTCTTCGGAACGACCTTCGGCTAAGAGATGAATTGGAATTCCGCTCGTGTTCGAAGCCACGATTGATCCTGGCTTGCGGTATTGATCAACTCTTTCATAAAGAGATCGTTTGATCTCCAGATTCTCAACGACCGCCTCAACGACAAGATCACAGTCTTTTAATTGCGAAAGATCGTCGTCAAAGTTTCCGACGGTTACGCGAGACGCGAGTTCGGGTCTAAAAAACGCGGCTGGTCTCGCGTTTTTGGCCGCGTCCAGACCGTTGCGTGCAATTCGGTTTCGTACCGTGGTCGCTTGAAGATCCAACCCGCGCGCTTGCTCCTCCGGCGTCAGCTCGCGCGGTGGAATATCGAGAAGGAGAGTAGGTACTCCGGCGTTCGCGAGATGGGCGGCAATCTGCGCCCCCATTGTGCCGGCGCCCAGAACGGCGGCTTTTTGTATTCGCTGCATTGGGGTAGTGGTCCTTTGCTTGTCAGGGGATTGATTGTATTTCAGTGCAGCTTGCGACACACGCGTAGGCCTCCATTCACGACCGGCAAAACGGCTATTTCATGAGGCTGATGATACTGAATGAGCGCTCATTCAGCAAGGCTTTAGTAGCTCGTGAGCCTGTGAGACGTTGCCCATGACTATCGTGATAGGTCGAGGTGGATCTATTCACGAAACTATCGAAGGAGTGATCTATCAAGACGAGTTCGATCAGAAGGTGAAGCCACTTCTCCAGCTTACAAATTTTAGCCGCAGATCTACGCAGATAAACACTGATCTGAAAACCACCGTGAGGTGACGATATTCATCGATCTGTGCGTATCTGCGTGAATCTGCGGCCACGCTTCAGGCGAAACAGTTCTTTCGTCTCTTATTAGATTTGGAGATGACTCCCGGCCACTTTGTCTTACGGCTTTCCTTTGCCGTTACCTTTGACTTTTGCCTTTGCTTTCTCCGGCGCATTCGGGACCTGCCCGCCTCCCGACGACGTCTGCTTGCGTTCCTGTTTTGATGCCCCTTTAGACTGCTGCTTTGCCGGACTGCCTACTTGTTCTCCCTGCGGTTTCTGTTGGGCTTTGCGCTCGGCTTTCGTTTGACCTGCCTTTTGCTTAGGCCCCTGAGCACGGGTCTCTTTCTTCTGTTGCTGTTCAAGCTGACGCACTTGCTGTTGCGCTTTCTTGTCGCCACGCTTGGCTTCGACGTTAAGCCGTTCCATTTCTTGTTTGCGGGTATGGTCCACCTGCTGCGATTCCTGGCGCTCGTCCTTAATTTTGAACTTTTGATTCCTGGCCGTGTCGGAAATACGTTCCACACGCATCGACCTCGCCAGGTCCTTCCTGGACGGTGACTCCCGGATATCGCCGCTGAAAAAAACCGGCGTGTCCCTGAGTTTCTTCGCAATGCCGGGCGGCAGATCGATCTTACCGCGTCCCCACGCCGAGTGGATCACCGCGTTTCTAAGCGGAGTGAGTGTCAAAGGATCGAGCGTTGGCCTCAGTGATGTCCAATTCCGGCTGTCAAGACTTGTGATGCTGCGCGGATTTATCGGGCGACCCCACGCGTCCACCGGCACAACCGTGACGGCGCCAGGTATGCCAAAATTGATAAGTTGTTCCGGCACTATATTCGCCCGCGTTAAATAACGCGGCTGCCAGTTGGCGTCATAATAACGCGGCGCATAAATGTCGCCCGGGCCAAGCGGCAACCAGCCGATTTGGTTCCCGTCGTTTGGATTAACGAAACCAACGAGGGCTGGGGCATACGTCGGCGTCGTGTTCACTCCATCGGGAATCCAGTACCACTGGTTATTAACGTTGGCCCAACGTCCATAGTGGTACGGCGCATAGCCCCACGGCTCACTTGAAACCCAGGTGGGCCCATACGGATAATCGTTGGTCCACTGGCCCTGTTGATAAGGAACCCAGCCTGAATCGACTCGCGGTCTCCAGGCATTGCCATAGCCCGCAACATTCTGCCAGTCGCCGTAGTAATCCAAATCGTTGATGCCTGGAATGGTTGAACTCGCGTGCTGATAACTCGCATTGCGCCTGTAGGGATCGTAATAGTAAGGATCGCTAAGATAAGCGTCGTAGTTGTTGTACCGGCCGTCGTAAGAATTCGGATACTGATATCGATAATAATCGTCGACTTGATTTCCGGCATCCTGACCATTCAAGCGAGACAACGCAAGCTCAGCGGCCGCCTGGCCCACGAGGGTAAGCATTTCGCCTTTACTAATTTCCCCAGAACCTGATTGTCCAACAACCCGCGCGAGTCCGCTCAGCACTGAGACGAGCACACCGCCATTGTTGTCGAAACCGAGGTTGTAAAGACCTGGCTGATCGAAGTTTACCGCGCCGTAGGGTGTGGCTACTTCAAACAATTCATTAGGTGCTAAATAACCGACTTCGAACATTGCCGAGCCGTCGCGGAGCGCGAGCTGAGTCCGGCGATCCTCAAGCGACACGACATCAAGAGATGTGTTTGGATCGAGTCGCGCGAAATTGCGTCCGCTAAAGGCGAGCGAGGCGTGGGAGTTATCTCGTGTGTAAATCCGATCTCCCACTGAGAATGGCTGATTCGGAGTAGCGGTTACCCATTCTGCATTCGGATCAGCGGCATCAGACTTGGGGAGGCTATCGCTGAAAGCCACATCGCCGTCTACTCGTTGTATCCGAGCTGCAGAGGGCAGTTCCTCGGCGGATGCGGTCTGCTCATGGGCCATCCAAAAGCCCACGCCTACGGCGGCGATAAGCGCAACTATCCCTGCCACGATCGTAATATGCGGCCATACCTTAATTTTGTTCATAAACTCCCCTTCTCTAACGTCTCGCCACCCAACTCAACCAGGCGACAAAACCTAAATAGCAAAGCGATCAAACGCCTGCTCAACCGCCTTGAGGCTCTTAGTTGCCGCTGACGCCGTCGTCGTAGCCATGTTCGTAGGCCTCACGAAAATAGCGCCGGTACACTTCGCGATCGCCGAGACTGGAGCTGTAGTCTTTGGTGGCTTTCTGGTAAGTATTCTGGTTTTGATAACCGTTGCCGTTGCGCTTATTGCGGTCGTTGCGGCCTTGTTTGAGGCCTTCGTTGAAACCCGCATTCAGAGCGGTTTGGCGCAGCTGGGGCGAACCACCCAAGTTGCTGTAACCGTCATCGTTGCGGCCGCGTCGATTTTGCTTCCGGTCTCTGTAACGATCGTCACGATCATTGTTCCCCTGACGATAAATATCGCCGTTGTATCCGGTCGCGAATGCTTCCCGAAAATAGCGGCGGTAGAGTTCCCGGTTACCAAGACGTGAGCTGTAGTCTTTGGTGGCGTTTTGATAAGTGCTGAGGGTGCGGTAGTCAATGCTCCTGTTTCTATCGCGATCCTTAAGACTCTCTCTGATGCCTTCGTTATAACCGGCGTTCAAAGCGGTTTGGCGTAGCTCGAAAGAACCGCCATAGTTACCGAACCGGTCCCAGTTGCGATCTCGGTGATTCTCGTCAGTGCTCCGGGTTCGATCCTGCGCCAAGGCATTAATGTTCGACCCAACGCCGATGGCTAACAGTAGGGTAAATCCTAAGATCGCTCCCGCGAATTTCCTGCATAAGTGTCTTACGTTCATATCGTCCTCTCCCTGATTTTTGTGTTCCTAACCCAGTTTCCCCGATTTGGAGGTGCTGGGGATGTTTCCTGGGTTGAATTGCCGGGGTAACCACCATAAACCAGGCGAACATATTCGTCTGTGTCCTAACCCACATATAAGAAAGACGCGTTGCGGATGTGGTCATTTAGATGAAACGGATGCTGGTTCGCTAAGATGTTTTGCCCTACTTCCGCTTTGTGTGCTGCCGCACAGATTGGGAATCTCTTGAGCTGTAAACTGTCTCCGAAAGAGGGAGAACAAGGGAATGTTAGGCATTGATTTAAACTTCTTGATATCTATCCGGCAGGAAGACTCCATCATTCATTTTGTCGCTTGGATTGCGATTGGTCTGGGTCTGGTGGCTGGTTTCATCGGCAGCGGAATTCTGAATGAGACTCGTTATGGTCTAGGTCGCGATGTTCTGTTGAGTATTGTCGGTGCGATCGTTGGCGGTTTTTTATCTCATCTGTTTCGGACGCCCGGCGCTAGTAGTCTGGATCTTTACAGCCCGGGAGTGGCGGCAGTTGGCGCCGTGGTGTTCCTTATCGTCTATCACCCACTGTTTCGCCGAAGACGTTTTCTAAGCATGAGGTAATGGACAACATGGTTAACGCGATTGATTATGACCGTGTCAAATGGTTGCCGCCGTCTAAAGGAACCAGCTAAAGGAGCCAGTGATGGAAGTGAATATTAAACAAGCCGTGAACACGAATTCTCGCGAGTTCAAACAAGGAGTAGAGGCCGGACTGACGTCCGCAGAGGGCAGTAAGAACTGGCAAGCCGGTAAGGAGTTGGGTCAGGAACTAAAAGATGAAGCTAAGAATAAAGAGCCAGTGTCTGAAAGCATTTCTGACCAACCCACGCTTCCGATTTTTATCAGTGGCAGTTCAGAAGGCGAAAAGGGAAATCTACAAGATGAGAAGGATGAATCGGAAGAATAGCTCATTCAGTATTGTCAGTTTCAAATTGGCTGGTCAGCCAGAGTTGGCAACTGCGAGGGCTGCGTCCTGACCTCGAGTTGCACAGAAGAGCATGCAGGCACGTTTGAGTTAAGAAAGCAGGAAGACAGTTATGGAAGACTTCGAAATTGGCGATGTAGTTCAACTTCAGTCTGGCAGCCCCAAGATGACTGTCCACGAGGTGGTTTCAGATGGCGATGTAGTTTGTCAGTGGTTTGAAAGCAACGAGGTCCACAAGGAGAATTTTCCGAAAGAGGCGCTCAAGTACGTTGAACAAATTAAGGATGGGGGCAGCCGGCGAGAAGATGGCGTATACATAATGAACTAACAGGCGAGCGGAAGATAAGTCATCTTTGTTCGGATGCTGAGTGTTCGGTGATGCCGTAGCGACTAGAGAGACGATGCTTGATCCCTTCTGTCAGACGAAAAAAAAGAGGGCGGATGTCCACCCTCTCTGATTTGAAATAAGTCTGCTTTACGCTGTTTTCGCAGCTGCGAGCTTGTGAAGCGTTGAAGTGGCAAGCTCAGCTACTCCAACTCTGGGCGTGCCTTCTACCAAACTCGTGAGAGTCTTCAGTACTTCAGGATATCCCGAGACATTGTAGGCCTCCGCCTCCTGTTTAGTGTCCCAGAAACTGATCGCGATAGCTTCCGAGCGGTCAGGGGCGACGAAAGTGATCTCATCGCGGAATCCCTTTTGTTTACGCAGGAGTGGCAAAATCTTGCTCTCAACAACGTTGGAAAACTCGGTGGTGGCGTTCGGCTTTAGTTGCATTATGACGTGGCGTGTAAACATAGTTAGCTCCTTAGACTGTTGGCTATAAACTTCAGGTGATCTGGGTGATTCCAGAGGAGCTGAGAAGGGAGTAAGCTTGGAACTCGGTTCGGCGCGTACCTTATCACGCGCCAGCGCGTTTACCTAATCAGATCTATTCGAAGGCGCGTGCAACAACACACAGACTCACCAACTTTCCCTGTCACACCACCGTGCATACGGGTCCGCACACGGCGGTTTGACGAGAGCACCTCCATCAGGTTGAGTAAGAGGACTTTCACCTCCTGGTTGTCGAACATGCTCGGCACACAAAATTAAGGCAGGGCCGTGACCCTGCCTTATCATCTGTCAGATTGTCCTTAACGTGCAGAGCGAGCTTTCGAAGTGCCCGACACACTTCGCGTTTTCATAGATCTGACGCCGCCGTTTCAATTTTTGAGCGCCGAACAGATCTGCCACGCACCTCTCAACAACCCGTTGATCAAATTTCTACCATTGCGCGCGGAGCTCGTACAGCCGTGCTAACCGCTCTAAGTCGGTCCGTACTGCTATCCAGGAACTCTTCACGTCCGGTGTAAGTTTCGCCTCGTGTTTTCGCAAGAAGCCATCGATTCGTTTCGCTTTCACAAGAACGTCTTTGGCCGCCGCAGCAGCGCCCTCCGGGTTGTTGCGCTCATTCTCGAGATGGCGGGTCGAAGCGCGAAAGTCGGCGTTGATGCCGTTAATCTCGTCTTCAGTCTTGGTGTTATTCAAGGGCGAATTATCCATCGCGGCGTCGAGCGACAGTTTGTACTTGTCCGCCATGTCTTCAATGTGCTGCAACAGATTCTTGATGTCGGCTTCTCCCACACGGGCACCTAATGCATGTCCTTGCTCCCATGTGATATTGAAACCCTTCGCCAGTTCACCGAGATCGGACCGCAGGGCTGTCCAATCTTCTTCCACACCATCCAGCGGGTTTCGCCTCAAGAAATTCTCGATAGCCACTCCATAGTGCAGCACGGTTTCGAAGTTCGCTTTGGCGTTTGCCGCCGTATGATCCGTTTTCAACGCCTCAGTCGCGGTTCTTAACCGCTTGAGGATGTTATTCAGATCGTCCTCCCTGGCGGAGCCGTCAAAGCCTGCCTTGTCCATCGCCTTATCCGCCGTCTTGGCGAAACGTTCAGTGCTCGTATCAACGCGGCCCAGTAGGTCTACGAGCTGTTGTTCTGAGATCAACTGCTTCACTTGAGCGTTCGATACTCCCACCGTGAGTACGATCGCAACTATGCTTAACAAGATTGATTTGTGTAGTTTCATCTCGCTCTCCTTGGGTTAAGGTCTGCCGTCGGGTCAGGGCAGCCAGTTCTTTGTTCTCCAAAAATCTGATGTGTCAAACAATCAATAAATTCGTTGCCGCCAATTGGCGCCCTTCAGACGGCTAGCTTTGAGGAAACGAATTCTCTGTTCCGCCCTTTGTCGCACCGAATCGAATGAAGACCCGTTTGCATGCTCGTGATGGATCGGCCAGCGAAAGAAACACGCTTCCCAACCCTCAGCTCGGTTGTAAACAAGGATTTCCCATTCATCCGGCGTACAAGACGACCAAATAAGTCGCCTCTGATTCTGGTCGGCTGACCGAACTTGCGAGTTGTCGGACGTCAGCGCATCAACTACGTGTTCAAACTGCTCTGCGCACAAAACAGTTTGGGGGGTACTTTTCTCATTCATTGTCATCAACAACCATGAGTGACTTCGAACGCGTGTGTACGTGATCGAGCAGTTACACCTTCAAATAAGGGGCCACGGGCGTGGATGAGGACGAGTTGCTGATAAGCTATTGACTTAAAAGACCTAAAGCGTCTTTAGTCAGCGGGGGTAGAGCTGATTAGTTCAAGCCGGAGTCGCGGGATACAGCGGATTCGAGGAAATATGGTGAGTGGTTAGCAAATAAACATTCAGTAATTCGTCAGTATTTCTTCCTTTCCGAAGCCCATCTTCTCCAATCGATCACGTGTCTGATCCATCATCTCCATCGAGCCGCAAACTAACGCAACGGGAAAAGCAAGATCCGGCAGTACATGATCGAGCAGCGATTGCACGTAACCGGTTGGACCGGACCAGTCGTGACCGTCGGGCCGCGAAATAACCTGCCGCAATTCAACGCCCGCATCTTCCCAACTCTGGGTTTCATCTCGATAACAAAAATCATCGGGAGTGCGGGCGCCATAGAGAACTACAAGTTGACCAAAGTCACTCTTCCGTCCCAGCACGTGTCGTAAGGCTGAGCGGAGAGGTGCGACGCCAGTTCCCATCGCCACGAACACGAGATCCTTGCCTTTCTGAGCATCAAGCGCGAACCCGTGGCC
>DATJKB010000607.1:0-2596 GCA_035491875.1 Pyrinomonadaceae bacterium
CATGGTCCTGTTACTTTCGCCGTCTGTTCCCAACCGTTTGACACCATAGAGTCACTAACTGTTTCGTCTTGGGTTCAAATCGCGTTAGAATAACTCGCCTTTTATTCTTCGGTTTATCCCTTTTTGAGGCGGAATTATCGACCAACCCGCGATAACTATTAATGATTAACTGCGACAGATGCAAAACTGAAAACTTAGACGGCTCCCAATACTGCGACGAGTGTGGAGCGCCACTTCGACCGGCGCCGCCATCGGGCTCTTATCGAGGAGTTTCGGCGAACGACAATGGACAAAACGGTTCGCATACGGCGGCCCCGTCTAAAAACCCCGAATTCGCCGGTGGACGTGTCTCCTCCGGTCTTAATCTCGGATCTTTACCAGCACGCTCAAGACCCCACGCGAGGTTAGTGATCGAAAAGGGTCGTTCCAGCGGCAAACAGTTTCCCTTGAGTGACAATGAAGCGCAGATCGGACGCTGGGATGCGGACGCGGGGATCTTCCCCGACGTCGATCTCGACACCGACGATCCAGAGGCCAAAGTCTCACGGCGCCACGCGCGAATCACATTGAGTCATGGCCAGTATTTCCTCGAAGACTTGGGGTCAACAAATGGCACCTTTATCAATCGCGGGAAGCGACTGCCCCCAGGACAGCGTCAGGCCTTGTGTGATGGTGACGAAATCATAGTTGGGAAAACTTTCTTACGATTCCACATCGTTAAGTAATCACAGGTACCATCGTTTTCTTAGTTTGACTGCAACTGTATTGCTGAATCCGACTCGCAATCTGCAACCAAATGGCTGAATGTATCGAATGCGGCGCCAAACTTGAGGCGGGCGAACTTTTCTGCGGTAAGTGCGGCAGTCCGCAACAACCACTCTCTCCGGAATTGAAAACCGTGTCGGGAGTGCTTGGAGCGGATGTCGAAGAGTCGCAGTCTGCCGAGCCTGAGGTGGTTGAGTCGCAACCTGCTGAGTCCGCAGCTGAAGATTCGAACACTGGCGAAGCGCTCCGCGATGAGTTGCCGCAAGCGGAGACTGACGAAACTCCCGCACCAATTTCATCGGGCTCACTCGGTGGCCTTACAACAGATCCTCGAATACCGGAGACGAGTTCCGCTCAGCACAAAGGCACTACCGGTGGGCGTCATCCAGCCGTCAAACAGCTCGAACCGGGCACGGTACTGAATTCCCGCTACGAGATTGTTCGGCGCATCGGCGGGGGCGGCATGGGCGCAGTTTACCTCGCGAAGGATCGCAATCTGGGTGATGCGCCGCGAGCGGTGAAGGAGATGGTTGAAGCGCATCTCGATCCCACGCAACACGAGAAAGCGATCGGCGACTTCAAACGTGAATCGTTGCTACTTACGTCGCTCGAACACCCCTGTATTCCAACCATCTACGATTATTTCTATGACGGCAGCGCGAGTCGTTTCTATCTCGTCATGAAATACATCTCCGGTGGTGACCTTGCGTCTCGGATGCGCTCAGCCATCGGCGGGCGCATCGACGAAAGAACAGTAACCGATTGGGGAATGCAGGTCGCCGATGTTCTCGACTATCTACACTCGCGACCCAAGCCGATCATTTACCGTGACTTGAAGCCGGCGAACCTGATGATTGACGGCAACACCGGTCGTGTAATGCTGATCGACTTTGGCATCGCCCGTTGGGTCACACAGCAGGAGAAAGGTGTGACTGCCGTCGGCACGATGGGATATGCACCGCCCGAATTGTTTAGCGGGCGTGTGCAACCTGCTTCCGACGTCTACAGTCTGGGCGCAACGATGTTCCACCTGTTAACTGGATCAGATCCACAAGACAATCCACTGCTGATTTTTGACTTCAGTAAGAACCCTCGTCCACGCCAGATTGCACCTTCGCTTTCGACGGAGATAGAACAGATCTTAATGCGCACCGTTGAGTACAGGCCCGAAGATCGTTTTCGCTCCGCCGGTGAAATGCGCAACGCGTTGGCAGTTCATCTGGACAAGTTGATGAAGGGCCAGGTGAGTTATGGAATGCCCGCGCCGCTACTGGGCGGCGACACTGTTCAGGTGCAAACGGTCTATTGTGGTTTCTGCGGTGGAAGAATTGCTGCCGATGACGTTTTTTGTGCGCATTGCGGCGCACGCCAGCCGCTCGGCGCAGTTGGGTCGAGCGCGCTGTTGCATACGCCTCGTCCGACAGCTAAGTTAGTCGTAGCGGGAACGACAGAACTTGACGCTTCATTTATCTTGCAGAAGGACAGTAATCTTCTCGGTCGTACCGATCCCCATTCAAACATCTTTCCGGAAATCGATTTGTCGCGTTTCGATCCCGAGACAAAAGTATCTCGGCGACATGCGCGCATCTGGCTGGAGGGTGACACGTTTCTTGTTGAAGATCTCGGATCCGTCAATGGCACGGTGATAAATGATTCGGTTCGACTTGCACCGCGCCAGCCTCGAGTTCTCGACAGCGGCGATAAGCTGCGCGTTGGTGAAACTACACTGCACTTTCTGGTCGGATAGTTCTTCAGAAACTTTGTGCTATAACCTTCGTACTTTTCAGACTGGATGACAGCCGTCGAAGAAACTGCTTTGCCACCCCATGCA
>DATJKB010000608.1:0-2709 GCA_035491875.1 Pyrinomonadaceae bacterium
GCATTTTGTTGACGGTGATCGATCAGGTAGGCGAGTTTCCGTCTAATCTGAAGATGGAAGATCTAACGCTCAAACTCAACGACGTTCCTACGCCTGTTGTAGGACTTGCGCTTGAAACAGGAAAGCCATTGGACGTTGCGATACTGATCGATGCCAGTCTTTCGCAGGAAGAGAGTTTGCCCGTTTCCAAAAGAGTCGCGACTGCATTAATTCAAATGTATCTGGATCCGGCGCGTGATCGACTCGCTCTCATTTCTTTTTCAAATGACATTCAACAGCAACAACCACTAACAGCAGACTTTGCAAAGGTCGTAACAGAGTTGGAGGCGATAAAAATCACTGTTCCTCCCGGATACGTTGGAGGCGGTGTGGTAGTTGGACGTACGCCTCCTCCACGCGTTTCACAGCTACCTGGATCTACGTCACTTTGGGATGTCGTCGCACAAGCGATCGAAAAGGTTTATGGTCGGGAAAAGAGCGAAGGGCGCCGGCGAGCTATAATTCTGCTAACCGATGGAGAGGATACCTCGAGTCAGAGCAGACTTAGTGAAGCCATTAGAATCGCGATCGACCGTGACGTACTCATTCACGCGCTCGGTATTCGCGGTCGAGACAATACGTTGTCTCGCGGCTCATTAAATAAAATCTCAGAAGAAACTGGTGGTGTTGCCATCTTCCTGAACTCACAGGATTCGAAACCGGTTTTAAACGAGATCGGCAAACAGTTGCGGTCACAATATGTAGTTTCATTTTGTCGTGTGACCCAACCCGCGCACTGGGAAAAGGTCCGCTTCGAGATATCGAATCCCCAATTTCGGAAGGCGCGCCTCGGTTATCGGCGGCAGACGAAATAGCCTACCTTGCAAGCTTCAACGTGCACAGGACCAGCGTTCAAGTTCCCAGACATAACTCAAGCTCAGATAAATGCACGTGAGGAAGGGCGGTTTACCCCCGCTCACGTTCCGGCATATCCAACTGCAACGAACCTTGAGCGATGCTAAGAACGTCGCCTTGTGATGGATCTCAGCGGGGGTAAACCACCCTTCCTGACCTGCATTTATCTGAGCTTGAGTTATGTCTGGAACCTTGAGTGCTGGACCTTTTGCACGTTGAACTCTGAAACTCATGAATCGCCTTTTGGCCTAAACTGCTCTCGCCGACCTGGCGAATTTGCCTTTTCAACCTTCATCATTCATCCTTCATGCCTCGATATGTCTCAACCCCTGTTCTCCGCTTTATTTGACGAAACCGAGCGGCGACCGCTGACTGTTTCGCAGCTTACGAACTCCGTTAGAACAACTCTCGAGTCGCGGTTTGCTGCGGTCTGGGTTGAAGGGGAGATATCAAACTTCAAGGCACACTCGTCGGGCCATTGGTACTTCACGCTGAAGGACGAAGGCGCCCAGATCCGCGCGAAGTGTTTTCGCTCATCAAATCAAAGAATCCGTTTTCGACCAAATGATGGTCTGCATGTTCGCGCGCGGGGCAAGTTGAGCGTGTTCGCGCAGCGCGGCGATTACGAACTGGTTGTTGAATCGCTGGATCCGGTTGGCGCCGGAGCTTTGCAGATTGCTTTCGAGCAACTGCGCGATCGACTGCAGGCAGAAGGTTTATTTGCAAAGGAACTCAAGCGTCCGTTGCCAGTGTTTCCGCGCCGCGTCGGCATTGTCACTTCACCGACAGGCGCCGCCATTCGCGACATTCTGAATGTTCTTTCACGACGCACACGCACCGTTCATGTTCTTTTCTCGCCAACGAAAGTGCAGGGCGATGCAGCTGGTTCGGAAATCGCACGGGCCATCTGGTTGATTAATCAGTATCACGAGCGCGCTCGACGTGAAGGACGCATCGACGATCTAGTCGATGTGCTCATAGTCGGTCGCGGCGGCGGCTCGACAGAAGACCTGTGGGCGTTCAACCAGGAAGAAGTCGCGCGTGCGATTCGCAAGTCGGCGATTCCTGTGATTTCCGCTGTCGGTCACGAAAGCGATTTCACGATCGCCGATTTTGTTTCTGATCACCGGGCGCCGACTCCATCGGCCGCTGCCGAGATAGTCGCCGCTCGTGAAGATCAGATCTGTTCGGCGCTGGACCATCTTAGCCGGCAGTTAGTGCGTCTTACTCGTTACCGGATTGTTGACTCGCGGGCACGAGTGCAGGAACAGGCGATGTCGAGGGCCTTCGATGAAGTCAGAGGGCGGTTACGAAATGCTCGCTTGAACGCCAACGCTGCGTCACATGAACTGACGTTGTTGATGAATGAACGTGTGCGACGTGCCAGCCAGCGTTCGAACGAACTCGTCAAGCAACTCTCGCCCGCACGTTTGCAAGTTCGTGTGGCTGCGTCTCGATCGCGTTTTGATTCAGCATCCACGGCGGTAACCGATGCGCTCTTCGCCCATCTGCAGCAGGCCCGAGAGCGTTTGGGGCTTGCGGCAGCTTCGTTGGATGCTCTTTCGCCCCTGTCAGTCTTGCAGCGCGGTTACGCAATCGCGGAAGACTCGTCGGGAAAAGTCTTGCGCGACAGTGCCGGAGTAGAAGTTGGCGACGAAGTGGGCGTGCGTTTGGCGAAAGGGAAATTGAGAGCGCGAGTGACGGAGAAGATGTCGGGCAAATGAAGTCAGTACCACCTCGCGGTAGCGGGTGGGTGCGAAGCCTATTCAGTACCATTCGCGGTAGCGGATGGCCTGGACTCAAGATGCGCTACTC
>DATJKB010000609.1:0-5908 GCA_035491875.1 Pyrinomonadaceae bacterium
GCGCTTAGACAGCTAGTTTGAGTGATTAACTGGCGCATCGAGAGATGTAGGCGCGCCATTCGACTTAGCTATCTAGACTCTTAATCTGTGGAATCTGTGTAATCTGTGGATCTGCTTATAGCTCTTGGCGGTTTTTCAGAATCCTCACGAACGATGCTGATCGCAACTCCTGTAACGTTAGGCCAGATAACTCCAATGCTTCCTCTTCTGAGATCGCGCCACAGTTGATCGCTCGTAGAAAATAATTGAGCAGGCCTTGACCGGTTGCAGCGTCATCAAACACGTCACCAACCAGCGTCGCTTTGGCCGCCTTCTCGACAAAGTTCTTCAACCGCTCTGAGGCTGCTTCCAAACTTTCCAGGAAGAACGCATAGACAGCTGCGTATCGTGTCGGCAATTGAGCCGGATGCAGGTCCCATCCTTGATAGAAGCCCGTTACGAGCGAGTGTTGAATGTGATCGTAGTGCAGCTTCCATGCCCGATGGACCACTGCACGATTCTCCTCGATCTGCTGTTGACTCAACGGCGCGCCACCTTCGACAAATCGATGCGGCGCGACCGGCATGATGTTCGTCGCGCCATCGGACAGCCAAATGCCCGTGCCGGCAAATGAAACCTGCATCATGTTCTTCGCAAAGTCACACGCTGGATGGAGCATGTGCTGATGTGCGGCAGTGATGTTACAACCGGCGGTGTAGTCGTAAGTGCCGAAGTGCGCGGCGACACAACGACCTTCGGAGCGCGCTAACAGTAGCGGGAGATTGATCTCGCCGCGATGATTGATGATCGATTGCGTGGTCTCAATCATCATCTCAAATTTGAGCGAACCTTCCGGGAGACTGGTTTGTTGTTCAAGTTCCGCCAGTATCGATGTAAGTGCGGCGACTTGTTCAGGTATCGTGATCTTCGGCAAGGTGATCACAAAGTTTTCCGGCACCTTTCCACCCAGTTGCTTTGCAAGAGTTGAAACGAAGATATCCAGCGTACGAATACTTCGATCGCGCAGTTCTTCGTTGAATGGCTTGATGCGGATGCCGATAAATGGCGGCAGCGTATCTCGCTTGCTTCCTTCAGCAACTTCGTTAGCTGCCGAAGCGGCGTGACCGTCTTCTTCAACGTCGGGACGATTGCCATAACCATCTTCGAAATCGATGCGAAAGTCTTCGACGGGTTCACGTCTTAGTTTCTCGTTGACTCTTTTGTAAATCGTGTGGGCCAGCCAGAGCGGTTTGTTTTCACGCCGTGCCCGATCGGGGTTGTTTTCGAGAGCGGTCACATCTGCTGAAGCATCATCGATCGATTGCGGCAATTCATCTGCCCCTGGTAAATCAACGGCGCGCGCAAACGACAAAAAGTCGGGAGCAAATTGATCAAGCGCCCGACGCGCCAGCGCTCCGAGGCGCTCTGCGGAGTCGGCCTTGAAAAGATGAGCACCGCCGTAGACTGTATGAACAGGTTGTCGTCTTCCTGTTTCGCCAGGATAGTGCATAGCGAATTCTTCGTTCGCTTTGCGCAGATGTTCTGTGATGTCACGCAGGCTATCTGCTGATAGAGAAGGTTTCATACCAACCTCGTTGATGGACGTAGTATGCGGTGACTTTAGTACAGACGAGTAAGGAAATAAAAGGGCCAATACCACCGATGGCTGTGTCAAAAATCGAATTGATGCCACGGCCTTGCGCCGTGGTGCTCACGTTTGCGGCTACCAACCCGGAAGATGACTAATTTGAGATGCCACGCGCTTGCCGCGTGGAGCCTCACGTCCTTGACCTCACAAATCCTTGATGCTGATGCGACAAGCGTTGAAACTCCACGTGGCAAGCACGTGGCATCTCAGGAATAATTCGCTGCTCTATGTAGTTATAAGCGTGAAGAACCACGGCCAAGGCCGTGGCATCAATTCGATTTTTGACACAGCTATCGGTGGTATTGTCGCATCGGACATCTGTCTAGCCATTCCTGAGATGTGGAGTCGCAATGGAACCTTGACGACAAACTGAAGTTATCGGAAATCTGTCGGAAATCGGCCTCGCAAATCGTTTATTGACACCGCCAATTCAGTTTCGGTATGTTGCCAATAGGTTCGCCAGGGTGCGGCAGCCAAAACCCCGACCTCATTTCTTGCTCGTCCACTCACAATCTAGTCAGCCGAGGGGTAATCACATGAAAATGCCGAGTCGCGTCTATTGCTGTGTTTTGATTCTTCTTTTTCTACAGCTGCCGCTGTGTTCAAATCCGGGGACCGGTATGGCGCAGTCAAACCCGAGCCATGGCGGCAAGATCGAAGTGAGCTACGATGGGTTTAGTCATGAAACCGTTATCAGTTTGCAGAAAATGCGGATCTCATGTGATGGCATCAAAGCAATGAACAAGAATGCGTGCGTCAGCATGGCAGTCAGCCTGCATTGCCTCGGCGAGCAGGCATACAAAGTCGATTACGTGACTTTGCAGCTCATGTTTGCAACCAGCGAATGGGACCAGCGACATGCGATGGACCAGCGGAACCTGTCAGTAGTGGTGAACAACGAGACGTTACGAGTTGGGCAAATGAAACTCCTCGGCCAAAGCGTGAACGAATCAATGACCGAGACACTTGGCATCACGTTCCCCTACGAGGTATTCAAGAAGATGGCTGGCGCACAGTTTGCTGAAATGCAGGTAGGCCCAAGCAGGTTCATGCTGCGCACCAAGAACCTGGATGCGTTGCGCGATATGGACAGTCGAGTGGTGGGCATGCCCAAGTAAATAAGGATAGGGGAAGAGGAAAATCATTGGTCATATGTCATTGCCATTTCTCATTTGTCATTTAGGAAACCAGCCGCAGATCACGCAGATAGACACAGATCAGAAATCAAAGAGAAAGGCGAGTCTTTGTAGCTTTCCGTTGTGGATCTGCGTTTATCTGCGTGATCTGCGGCTGGTTTCCTAAATGACAAATGAGAAATGTCAAATGATATATGACCAATGATTTTCCTCTTTCCCTTTTCACGACACTGCTCGATATTCAGGCGTAGTTCTCACTCGCGGAAGTCGCGGTTGGCGCAACGTTGTTAAGCGCTGAAGCGCGAGGCGACGTCTCAGTTGTAACGCAGCCAGCAGAATGACGCTGCCGCCAAACATCTCCATAAACTCTTCCACGGTCACTTCGACTCTATAAAGAATAGGGTGCGTTGGTGGTATCTGATATCCCACAGACTCAACCACCATTCCCCCCGTCAATCCAATCGCGACGCCCAGAAGAGTGAGTAATACAATTCTGCGATGATGCGTCCAGAGTCCGAGCAAGTCTTTCGAGAGCATTTGACCGATTGAAACCAGCACGGCGACGAAGACCATCACGAAGAAGAAGTTCTGCACTATAAACGGGGGAACCCAATCGATGTAGCGGGCGCCAATAAGGGCATGTACGCGTTCGTGGATTTGGGCGGTTTCGTCCGACGAGACATAAAGCGCGGCAATGCCGGCCAGAATGAAGAGCACGCGAGAGGGCCGGCTTTCGGTGCCCTTTCTCCGGGCACAACTAAAGTACGAGATTGCCACAGCGAAGAGTTGGCACGACGAAAACCATGCGGGAATATTTCCCTCGCTATCCAGGTCGAAAAGCCCATGGAGTAGTTGAAAGCTGTAGCCCGTGGCGATGTCGAGCCAGTAAAGCGCAACCAAAATCAGCTCACACGAAAGGGCAGTAAGAAATATCCGCGCAGATAGTTGTGTAGTCTTCATAGGCCTTTGACGTTGATCTAGTTACATCGTTCGGTAGCCGATAATTCGGCGTGGTCCAACGTCTAAAGCAATCCCTGTTCACTATGCAAGACTGCGGAATGTTGAGGATTAGCGGCGGGAGGAGAGCATCATTGCCGCGCCAGTTGGCGTCGATTTGTGGCAGCGATAGCACTCCAGATGGAGCCTGCCAGTGTGCAGATGACGCCGGCGGTTCCGAGTGGATCTAACCCGGCGAAAACTTTTGACGCTATAAGCGCCACGGCTCCGACACTGGCAAGGTAGAACGGTGTCATTCGGCCCGTGGAACGCGCGCGAAACCAGATGCTCGCAAGGTTCACGAGAAGCAAGATGGCGAGGATTGGTTGCAACCACGGTGAGTAAGGAATGCTCCCGAGACCCGCGATTCCAAAAAAGCTCATGTAGGCCGCCCAGCAAAGCGGGCACTTAGGGAAGAGTGCCAGGGCGAGAGCGACTGTACTGCCGAGCACAGGCGAAGTGATGGAACTACGCGTAACGCCTGACGCGTTTCGATTTTCGTACTCCATCAATAGTTCGCGCGCGCGACCCACAACGTCGCCCTCATTCCACTGTATCCGTTCAAAAGATGCGGCAACCTGACCCTCTCGATCGAGTAAATAGACTTCGATCCGGTGACGGTTGACCAGCGACTCAATGAAGTTAACTCCGAGCTTGAAGTGTTTGCGAAGAGAATCAACGCCTTCGGGCGCGCGCAACAAACGGTGCTGCGGTGCAAACTTTACGCCTCTATGCCGGCCATAATTCTTGATACGCTCAGGCAGATCGAAACCAGGGTCATAGGTGATACCCGCTGTATTTATCTGATCGGCGATGCCTTCAGTCCTTAACAGCTCTTGAATGCGAGCCAATTTCGTGATTGTCAGGGAACATTTCAAAGGGTTGTCGCAGCGAGTGTAGAAGAAAGCAACAATTGACGGTCGGCCCTGAAAGAACTCTCCAAAGGTTAGCGAGGTACCGTCTTGATCTTCGAACAGAGTGGAATCGAGCAGTTTTGTGCTAGTTCGGTTCTCGCGCAAAGACGAGAAGAAACCCCGAACACTCTCGGGCAACTGACAGCAGTCGTCTTCAACTGAAGCGACAACACCGATCGCCTCTAAGGCCTGTGCTACATGCGGTTGATATTTCTTGCTGAGAGCGGGCGGGCCATCACGCAATGTCGTCAGGTCAGGGACGACCGCCAGAGCAGATGGACCAAGCCATACCAAGGTTTCGAGAAGTTCGCGTACGGGACTCGTGCCTGCGACGCCGATCGCAAATCCTCCATACACCTGTAATGAAACGTTTTCGTCCCGATATCGGATGTTGGAGATGGCGCGGACTACAAACGGCGCAAAGGCCTGGTTCCGCTCCGGATAGGTTCGTAAAGCAGCCGCCGCAGCCGCCACCAGATAAGCGTCTACGCCGGTGTCGAGTTCTTCCAGGACAAACGGTAGCGCAGCTTGGGGCAGTTGCTTGCGCGCGAAGGCAAGCAAAAGCCAGCCACGCATGCGATTGACCGTTGCGGTCCCTCGTTGGTCGTAGATTGCGTGATCCTCACCAAGCAGTTTGATGAACTCTGCGTGTTGGTTGGGATCGTCAATCAGCGACTCCACGAGAGACCGAAACTGGTCTTCTGATCTCCCGGAATTAATGCTCACGCCTTGTATCTCATCAGAAAGCGCCGGGCCGTTTTCTTAACCTGCGCTGACTTACCTTTGCCGAGCTTGTCTACCTGATTCATCAACTCCTGATCCTGCCCGACTACTTTTTCATCACCAAACTGAGTCAGTGCAGTGAGGGCAGTTGCCTGAATGTCGTCATATTCGTCCTTGTCCAGGAGCATCTGACGCGCACGTTCCTGGAATCTTCTCGGCTTCGTTGCTTGCAAAGCTGCCGCTGAAATTTGCCGGACTTCGCGGCTCTCGTCTTTGTCAGTAAGCAACTTCTCAAAGACGGAAGCAGAATTCGGATCGGCCGCGAGAATACGAAGAGCCGCGCGTTTTGCCTCAGGATGGGGCGGGTTATTCACGATATCGCGTGCGACTGAATAAGATTCTGCATGTACATCGTAGCTGAGAAGTTGCAGCGCTTTCTCAGGTGGCACCAATGCCTTCTCGGGGTTTTGCAATCCGTCGAGTAACCTCTGCTGCACGTAGCTATCGTTCTC
>DATJKB010000610.1:0-2122 GCA_035491875.1 Pyrinomonadaceae bacterium
TAAAAAGCGGAATTGGCCCAGTCGTACATCTTCCAACCGAAGATCTCGCGTGGGTCGTTTTTGATTTCAGTTACTGCACGCTCGGAGGAAGACGCGACGTTCAATCAGTTTGTGGTCTCCGTTAACAAGTCGATGATGGTAGGGGTTATGTCGACCAAACTCTTGATCCGATCGGCGGCGCGGTCGCGATGTGAACCCCAGATGATGGTCGGCACTTGATGCCGCGTGTGGTTGCGCGACGATAGATCTTCGATGTTGCCGTGATCGCTGGTGAGTATAACCGTCGTGTGTTCCAGATCAAGCTTTGTTAGTAAGTGGCGAATAAAAGACGCAAGCTCAGTAAGCGTTGCCTTTGCCGCGGACATGTCTTGTGCGTGTCCGATCTTATCAGTGATGAAGTATTCATAAAGTGTAAAGCGGTGTTCAGCAGCAATCCGCGCAAGGACAGTCGCAGCCTCCAAAGCGCTTCTTTCGAAAACCGGCTCACCACGTTCAATCAACACTCGATTCGAAAAGTCCTGATAGACGGCGTTGTCGTTAATGAGATCAGAGACAGTCCTGAAATTCATGCCGGCCGCTTCCACGGCCGCCGTAGTGGCTGACACCCATCTCGGTCGTTCGTTAAAGAACCAGCTAGTGTAGGCATTCGCAAAGGTTATTGGTCCAACTCCGGCGGTCTTCAGCTGTCGAAAGATTGAGTGCTGCTGGAGAAGCTCGAGCAGAGCTTTGTTCGGAAAGCCCTGTTTGTGATAGCCGAGAGTCAACGGAGCGTTGACGCCAGTGAGAATCGTAGTTTGCCCGGAAGCACTTTGCGGCCGCCCTTCCACGCCCATGGTTGGGTCGGTCGGGACCACGAACCCGTCTAGAAAAGTCTCCGGGACTTCGTTCTGAAAAACTGCGAGTGGTAAGGCGTTAGGAAGACCGTCGAGGGGATTCGATTGACCGCGTTGACCAATGCCAAGGCCATCAATGAAGAACAGAACGACAGAACTACTCTTCATTGATCAGTCCACGCTCGCGGTACAGGTTCAATTTGTTGTGCAGAGTTTTCAGGCTGATGCCAAGAAGTTCAGCCGCGCGAGTTTTGTTGTTCTTCGTCTTCTGCAGCGTACGCATGATCATTTGACGTTCGACTTCCTCGAGCGGCGTACCGACCGGCAAACTCAGCGTATCTTCGTTGCGCAAACGTTCGCGTTGTTCAATCGGATAAGGCGCGAAGTGATGACGTTCAATCTGTTCGCCTGAACAAATAATCACCGCACGCTCAATCACATTGCGGAGTTCGCGTACGTTGCCGGGCCACGCGTGAAACTGCAACGCATGCAGCGCGGAAGGACTCAGAAAGCGCGCCGGGCGATTGTGTTTCTCTGCCAGTTGAGTAACCAGGTGCTGGGCCAACAACGTTAGATCTTCTTTGCGTTCACCCAGCGACGGCAGATGGATACCGAAAACATTAAGACGGTAGAGCAAATCACTGCGAAGCTTTCCTTCATTTACAGCCACTTGCGGAAGTCGATTTGTTGCTGCTAACAAGCGCACATCAACTTCAATCTCTCTCTTACCACCGAGTCGCCTGACAGCTCGTTCTTCAATAACGCGTAACAGTTTTGCCTGTAACAGTGGCGGCATCTCGCCGATTTCGTCCAAAAGCAATGTGCCCTTGTCTGCCAGTTCAAAACATCCCTGACGTCGCGACGCAGCTCCTGTGAAGGCACCTTTCTCGTGACCAAAGAGTTCCGATTCCATCAAAGTCTCAGGAATAGCCGAGCAATTGATAGCGACGAACGGCTGATCGTGCCTGGGACTCATCTTATGAATTGTCCGGGCGACCAACTCCTTGCCTGTGCCTGACTCCCCCGTTATCAAGACAGAGGCTGATGACGGCGCTACCTGTTCGATCAGCGTATAAACCTTTCGCATGGGATCGGAGCTGCCTACTAAATCGCCGAACGCTCCACGATCTTGCAGCTGTCTGCGAAGTAGTTCGTTTTCTCTACGCGCGAGTGCTAGCTCGATCGCTCCGTCGAGAACAAATCTGAGCTTGTCGGGATCGATCGGTTTTTCGAGATAGTTATAAACGCCCTCTTGCTGGATCGCTTTCACAGCGCTCTCGATTGAGCCG
>DATJKB010000611.1:0-3861 GCA_035491875.1 Pyrinomonadaceae bacterium
CTCGTCGACGAATCGTTCCTCGGTGGCCGAGTCGTAGTTGTCGTCGCGGATATCACCAAACAAGCGGTGACAGCGATCGTGAACGCTGCAAACTCGTCTCTGATGGGAGGCGGTGGAGTTGATGGCGCGATTCATCGAGCCGGTGGGCCGCAGATTCTTGCGGAATGCCAGCAAATACGCAAGACAACGTATCCTCAAGGTCTACCGGCAGGCGAGGCTGTGTTAACTACCGCCGGTGAACTTCCCGCCGATTACGTCATACACACCGTGGGACCCGTGTACGGGCGAAACGGCGGCCGCGACGCTGAGTTACTCGCCGCGTGTTATGAAAACTCGTTGGCGCTGGCGCTCAAGCATTCGATGACGTCGATAGCATTCCCTGCGATCTCCACCGGAGTGTACGGTTATCCCAAACATGAAGCCGCTGAGGTTTCATCAACTGCTATTAGCCGATTTCTTGCTTCTGACAGCGCCATAGAACAGGTGCGGATGGTGTTCTTTCAGAGTTCCGATGCGACCGCATTCCTCGAAAAGCAAAAATTCGGGTAAACTCTGATGTCCGATACACTTTAGTTTGTCGTCGATTTGGTGGAGTTAACGCAGTGGGTCGATAGTCAGTACCGTAACGCGGTAGCGTCGGGTGCATCCTCCGATGAATGGGCTCGACAAGTAAGAACACCCGACGCTACCGCGTTACGGTACTGACTACCGACCCACTCCATTGAGCTTCACGTCACCTGACGACAAGCTTATTAAGCGTATCAAACATAACAACAGCGAACCCGATCACGAATGATTGAAACTACTGAGATTGAAAATCGTCTTGAGGGCAAGATCGACTTGCCCTCACCTCTTTTACCCTTAGAACAATTATCATGGAATTACTGGTGGAGCTGGGCGCCTGACGGCCTCAGTATCTTTCGAGATCTGGATCCACAGACGTGGGAAGAATGTGAACACAATCCGCGACAGCTGTTCGTCAAGGCCTCAGCGTACCGTCTCGCACAAGTGGCTACTGACCCGGCCTACTTGCAACGCGTCGCTGCCATCGCAGAAAAATTCGAATCGTATATTGAACGTCCGCAACTCTGGTCGTCTCCTGACGGTCACTCGCCAATCACAACAGAGCGGCCGGTCGCCTATTTTTGTGCGGAGTATGGAGTGCACAATTCGCTGCCGCTTTACTCCGGCGGTCTAGGCATTCTCGCGGGCGATCATTTGAAGTCGGCTAGCGACATTAGCTTGCCTCTCGTCGCCATCGGTCTGCTTTATCGATACGGCTATTTTCGTCAGCGACTGAGGAAGGATGGTTGGCAGGAAGAGTATTACGGAGAGACTCATCCGACAGAATTGCCTATCAGATTGGTCCAGGACGATCATGGCAAACCGGTGATGATCGAAGTAATGATCCGCGGACGTCGCGTCTTTGCACAGGTGTGGAGGGCTGAAGTTGGACGCGTCCCGCTCTATTTATTAGATACGAACATTCCTGATAACGCTGAGACTGACAGGTGGGTTACAGGGCATCTTTATGGCGGCGATCGCGAAACGCGAATCGTCCAGGAAATGTTGTTGGGGATTGGCGGTGTCAGATTACTGCGTCAGCTTGGTATCACGCCGCAAGTCTTTCATTTGAACGAAGGACACTCCGCGTTTTTGACTCTCGAACTCTCGCGCGAGTTGATTCAATCCGAGAAAGTGAAGTTCTCTGACGCTGCTGCACTAGTCCGCCAACAATGTGTGTTCACTACACACACGCCGGTCGCAGCGGGAAACGATGAGTTTGATGCGACGTTGGTGGGCAATGCGTTTGGTCAGGAATACATTCGCGAGCTTGGGTTAACGTTGGATGAGTTCCTCGCACTGGGCCGCGTCGAGGCCGCGAACAAGGATGAAAGATTTGGCTTAACACCGCTGGCAATCCGCATGTGCCGGTCAACGAATGGTGTGAGTCGCAAACACGGAGAAGTATCTCGCGCGTTGTGGCAAAAGATTTGGCCGGGTAAGCAGTTGAACGAGATTCCGATTACTCATGTTACGAATGGAGTACACGCGCCGACGTGGGTTTCGCCATTGCTACGTGATCTCTACGAACGATATGTCGCGCCTGACTGGGAAATGCACTTGAGGGATCGCGATCTATGGGAACGGGGTGTGGCCCAGATTCCTGCCGACGAACTTTGGAAAGTGCATTTGTTACTGAAACAGCGACTCGTGAGTTTCATTAGCTATCGCTTGTCGCAAGCGAAACAGTTAGTGGGCTCCGAGAACTTTAGCGAACCATTTGATCCGAAGGCCCTCACTATTGGATTTGCGCGGCGTGTTGCTGGTTACAAGCGTTGGAATCTTCTGCTGACTGATGTCGCACGTCTTGCACGTATGATGAACAACGAAGCGCGAGCGGTGCAATTTGTATTTGCTGGCAAAGCTCATCCGCAAGACGAAGGCTCGAAACGGATTCTGCAACAACTCAATCAATGGCAGTATGGAGAATCGGCGCGCGACCGAGCAGTGTTTCTCGAGGACTACGACCAGGAGATCGCGCGACAGTTAGTTCACTCAGTCGATGTTTGGCTCAACGTGCCTCGCCGTCCGCTCGAAGCTTCTGGAACGAGTGGAGAGAAGGTCGCAATGAACGGCGGATTGAATCTTTCGATTCTCGATGGCTGGTGGATGGAGGCGTATGACGGAACGAATGGATTCGCTATCGGAAGCAATATCGACGTCGACGATGGCGTCGATGTCGACTTAGCAGACGCCCAATCGCTGTATCGTGTGCTTGAAGAAGAGGTGGTTCCACTCTACTACGAGCATGACGCCGATGGATTGCCGCACAAGTGGATTACGATGATGAAACGCGCGATTCAAACGCTGGGACCTGATTACAACAGCGACCGGATGGTCGACGAATACGCGCGCGGAATTTATTCGCGCGAGTAGTGTCCAATTGTTCTGTCGATGAGCCATGAGAATTTTTCAGCCTTCACGACTCTTAGTTGTAGCTGCTTGCGGCTCGATGTTTGTTTTTGTGGCCGCCGTGAGTTTACATGAGTATCTGTATACCTTCGATCCATACAGCTGGGCGTTCCCAGGTATTGAAAGTGATAAAAGCCGAAGTCTGTGGCTCCATCGTCGGGACCTCTACAGGATCATCGGTCTGATTTCCTTCGTACTTGCTGTGATGTTTGGAGTAACAGGGTTAGTAATTAAGTTGCGTAACCGAAAACTCAAGTTAGCAAGCAAGAATCTGACAGGACCTGACCGCGAAAAGCCTTCAGCGCGGTTACTATGGTAGACTACCTTTCCCCAAGGCGCTTGGAAGTGGAGTTAGATGCTTTCGAAGCCTCACACTCGTAGCGACGTTTGTGTCGCGGTGTTCTTTAGCCCCGAATGAAATACTGCACGGTCTGCAAAGCAAAATACGAAGACACAGTCACCTTCTGCACGGTTGATGGCGAGGTCCTTGAAGAGGATCAGGCGTCGCTGGTAGATACCGTTCTCGACGGCCAGTACCACATTGAAGCCATGTTGGGCAAAGGTGGGATGGGTGCGGTGTATCGTGCGCGTCACATTCTGCTTGGTGATCGTGTTGCCATAAAAGTTCTGCCGCCGCAGGTGCGAAACAATGCGGAATGGCTGCGACGCTTCCGTCGTGAAGGCCAGGCCGCACGCCGCTTTCGCCATCCAAACTCCGTAACAGTTCACGACCTGCGCACCACACCAGACGGTACGACCTACATGGTGATGGATTACATTCAGGGTCATACCCTCGATGCAGAGTTGAAGCGCCGGGGAAAATTCACAGCGCACGAAGCATTCGAGGTTCTCAGTCCATCATGAGTGTTTTGGAGACAGCACACT
>DATJKB010000612.1:0-2325 GCA_035491875.1 Pyrinomonadaceae bacterium
ACCTTGAATCGAGCTGGGCAGTTTGAGTCCTTCACCTGGAATTTCCCAGCTAGTGCCGTTAGGGGATTACCTGCGGCGAATGCTCGCCGATACCTGAATCTCACGGGCGACCAACCACCGAAATCGTCGGCATGCGTGCCGGTAGAAGATCTGACGGCTGCGCGGTCTCTGCCGGATCGAGAAATCTTTTTGTAAACATTCCTGGGAACTTTGTGTCCCTGTTCAACGGTGGGTTTGAAGAACACGGAGTCGCTTCGCGAGGGACTACGCGCCCAAATGAGTTGGCTATTTGAGCCGAACGCCGAAATCATCATCCCCTTGCTCTCGTCATACTTGAGGCCCCAATGGATTCTTTTACAGTGTGACCTCGTGGAATAGTCGGTCTGATGCAACAGTCTTCTTCAGAGTCGTCGGTACGTCCTCATCAATTCTTACTACCCCTTCGTGCGTCTTTTCGTTCAAACGTTTCATTAGCGAGTTCAGAGGCATCGCATTCCAGCGCTTCTTAACCGCCATCTTTTTGTCCACCGGCACAAAGGCAAGTTTCAGAGATGACATTTTCTCGAGACCCAACTCGCGAAGAGTCGCATTGTGACTTCCGTGGTGGCCCACTTTGTAAAATATTGTTCTCTCAAGTAAATCTGGACCAGTTACTTGCTTTCCATCAACCTTCCACTTCAGGTCTTGCCACGATAACCAATTGCCGACCTGTGCATCTGCCGCGAACAACAGCACGTCGCCATTTCCCAACTCAAAGGCCAGAACCAGACAGGTATTATTGGTCGCGCTGTCGAGCTGAAGCGCTAGAGCGGACGAAGAGTCGAGCCAGTTTGCATCGATACGCCGCCACTCCTGACTCTTTTCGTCTGAATCCAAGTCTTCACCCCAGTAGCGTCGTTTAAAGAACGGCATTTGCTGAGCAACCGTCAGCGGAATTTGAAATTGCTGATCAAACGGTGAATCGAGATCGCTGTCTGCCGGCATCGGATTAAGAGCAGTCAATACCTGGTTCATGGCCATTTCATAGGTTTCGGTCTGCTTCTTTGACGGGTTGTATTTTTTGAGAAGCTTTTCATCGGTTGGAGGACCTAACACGTAAACGCGGACATCTGTACCCGACAGCTTCACTGGAGCATCCGCCGGCGTGCAGTATCTACGATCGTCAGAAAGGCCCCTCACGATTTCCAGGGCATCAGAAGTCGTGCCTGCAGCCGCAAAGAAACTAAGCAAATTCGTGACATCTTCCGCGTTCTCTGCGTTTCCTCCTACACGCATACGCGCAGCTGCCGCTTGCAGCGCTATTCTCATCGAGTGGCGCTCGCGACGAAGCTTCTTTGACAGCGGATCCGCCGGATCCTCCGCCCACGAAAGCCAAACTTGGCCCACCTTCAGCCGCTTCTTATCGGTCCAGATCTCCTGGGCCTGGCTGAAACCAGAAATATGATCCCAGTGCTCATGTGTTGCCGCGATCAAATCAATCTGCCCGCCCGTAGTCTCGATGATATGTCCGACGACCTCCTCCATAATTGTTCCGGCATCCTTGGTTCCCAAGATGACGCCGCAGTCAATGACAGCATAAAACGGGCGCGCACCTTTCTTGCGAGGAATGGTAATGAGGAAGCAGTCGCCAAGCCCCTGCCGATACATGCGCACTTTGATACGAAACTTGCCGGGCCCACGGTTAGCGGCGACGCGCTTCGCAGCCACTTTTTTTGTCGGCCTCGTCGGTGACTTGGCTTTAGCAGTTTTCGTCGGTTTCGTTGGTTTCGTGGCAGGTCGCTGCTTGCTCTTGCGTGTTGCCATCTTGACTCCTAAGCACCTCGATGAAGCATGGCGAATGGCTCTCGACCATGCAGGAATTCTGCATGGTAGTTACTACGAACCGTGGTATCAGCCAAAGACAACCGGAAGGATCTTTGTTTCTCTATCCGAGCGGCGCTGGCTACACTCTTTCTCACGACGTAGCGAATCTTTTGTTTCTCCACGTCGACGATCACAGTGCTCCCGCCGCGATATTTTGATCCACTTTCAGATGTCCAGCTTTGGGTTAGCTCAACTACCAGATCCAGTTGATTTTGTCCGTCAGGACCGACGCGCCGAACGGGGCGCACCGAGTGAACTTCAACCTTCGACAGAGTCCCAACCTCGTTTTCAACATTGAATGGTTGCAATTCCGCAAGTGAAAAGCCCAACGAGCGCGCCTGCTCTTCGTTGATATGCTTCATCATCCAGTCATGTAGTTTTGCGGCATTGATTCTTGAGGAGTCGTACGCACCCTTACGGTTTGCGTGCAAATCCCACGTCAAAGATAGCTGCGATAAACTA
>DATJKB010000613.1:0-9249 GCA_035491875.1 Pyrinomonadaceae bacterium
GCTTGCCCAACCATCGTCGCAGCAGCGTTGGCCATTCCCCACGAAGGCAGGAGCGCAAACAGAATAACGCGAATGCCAAACGTATAGCCTGCGACTGCATTGCTGCCAAAGCTCGAAATGATTCGCACTAATCCGATCCAACTGGCCATCCCAATAAAGACTTGAAACGTTCCAGTCGCTGAAAGTCGAACCAGTCGCCACATAATCGCGGGTTCCAACTTCACATAATTGCGCGTGATTTCAAATCGTCCTCCGGGTTTGATCAGTTTGCTGAGTGCGAACAGCGCACCTGTGCCCCGGCCAATGTTTGTCGCGATCGCGGCCCCAACAATTCCCATCTTTGGAAATGGACCCAGGCCGAAGATCAAACAGGGTCCCAACACGATGTTGATCCAATTCGCTAGCCATAACGTCCGCATCGCAATAGCTGCATCACCAGAGCCACGGAAGATAGCGTTGACCATAAACAGCATCACTACCGTGATGTTGCCTGCCATCATCACTCGCGTGAACGAAGAACCATGTTCAATCACCCACGGCGAACCACCCATGATCTTAAGAAGTTTTGGTGCTAGTGGCGCACCTATCAAAGCGATAACAATAGATATAAATATGGCGATGAATATCGACTGCATCGCTGCACGCGCAGCACCCTCAGGGTTTTTTTCACCAATACGGCGCGCAACGGTTGCGGTCGCGCCGATGCTGAGTCCGATCGCTAGAGCGTAAATCAGAGTTAGAAGTGATTCGGTTAGTCCAACAGTCGCAGCTGCGTCGGTACCCAGATGCGCAACCCAAAAGATATCGACGACCGCAAAAACACTTTCCATGATCATCTCCAGGACCATCGGAACAGCGAGTAAGAGGATCGCCCGCCCGATCGAGCCCTGGGTGTAATCACGATGATGTGAACCGCGGATTGCTTCTTTGATCGAGGACCACAGGCTATCGCTACTGTGAATCGGGTCGCTCGGAGCTTTGTTACCGGAATACAGTTCGTTCGCGGAATCTGGCATTTACCACCATCCGTCCAAATCGGCCTTAACTTGAGTGTTACGAAGCTACGTCAGGAAGGACCGTAAAGTTCTTCCGGCGGGTTTCAACGAAGGTTCAAACGAAGACTGACTCCTGAGGTCACGTCTGAGTACGACCAAAGTCGTCTTCAAGTCTAACAATGTCATCTTCACCAAGGTAATCGCCGCGTTGCACCTCGATAAAAACCAGTGGGCCTGATCCGGGGTTTTCGATGCGGTGCGCAGCGCCGACGGGTATATCAATCGCCGCACCTGTTTTCAGTGTTACTTCGCGGCCATCCAATGTTACGAGCGCAGTTCCTTCAACAACAAACCAGTGCTCTGCGCGTCGCGCGTGTTGCTGATAACTGAGTCGCTTCCCCGGAAGCACCTCGATTCTTTTGACCTTAAACAGGTCCCCTTCATCGAGCACCGTATACGTTCCCCAGGGTCGCCGATCGAATTCTCGGTTTCCGTCTGCTGCAGGCATGTATGGATTCTTGTGTTCGCCGAATTAGTTTGGTAGGTGCAACGTAGCCGCCGGAGCAAGCCGCGTCAAGATCTTTTTTGATCGACTGCAAAAAAGTGGAGCAGGTGCATCAATCAGCAGCGTCTGACTGCTCCCCGATGCCCTGCTCCTGACTACTGCTGCTCCTTGTCTTTACGAGCCAGGACGCAGCGTTACATAAATAGATGCCTCACCCCGTCTAACGAGCAGCAAGGCAGGTCGAGAACCTGTTTGCACAACTGCAGCTGTGAATTCAGTCACGTTGCGGACGGGCCGCCGGTTGACTTCCTGAATCACGTCGCCTTGACGCAACCCTGCATCAGCAGCGGCGCCATCTGGATCAATTCTGGTGATCACAAGTCCCTGCTCGTTCGCGGGCAGCCCCATACGCGAAGCGATCTCGGCACTCAACGGCTGTAACGACATGCCGAAGCGTCCAGTGTTGGTGCCGCTACTGCTGTCGTTCTCCTGCATTGAAGACTGGCGACTGTCTGGTAGTTCAGCAAGCGCGACCTGGAAAGAGGCCTCGCGGCCATCCCGCACCGCCTTCACGTTTACATTTGTGCCAGGTGCCATGCTGGCAACCGCGTTGCGCAAACTGTTTCTATCGCTGATTGGTTGATTGTTGACGCTCGTGATCACATCACCGCGCTTTAGACCCGCAGCTTCAGCCGGACTGCCGGACTGGACCGTCGTGACAATCGCACCGCGTGCTGACGGCAAATTCAGACTGCTCGCGAGATCCGCATCAACGGATTGAATAGTCACGCCAAGCATCCCGCGGCGAACCTTTCCAGTCTTCAGCAACTGGTCCATCACTGCGCGAGCCATGTTGGATGGAATAGCGAAGCCGATGCCGATATTGCCGCCCGATGGCGAAAGGATCTGCGAGTTGATGCCAACCAGTTCGCCGGTGGTGTTAATTAAGGCCCCGCCGGAGTTACCGCGATTTATGGCGGCGTCAGTCTGAAGAAAATCTTCGAAGCTGCCATCGCTTAGTCCGGTTGCGCGACTTTTTGCACTGATGATGCCTGACGTCACCGTCTGTCCGATACCCAACGGATTTCCAATCGCCAACACTACGTCTCCCACGCGAACTTTGTCGGAGTCACCCAGCGTCAAGGTGGGCAGGTTGGTCGCATCTACTTTCAAGACAGCGAGATCGCTCGGCGGGTCTGAACCTACCAGTTTTGCTGTAAAGGTACGGTTGTCTGTAAGTTCGACTTTAATCTCCAGTGCGCCATCAACGACGTGATGGTTGGTCAAGATGTATCCCTGCGAATTGACGATGACACCGGAGCCTACGCCCTGCACACGTTGCGGGGGTTGCTGGGGAAGCCGGTCGCCGAAAAACTCTCTAAATGTCGGGTCGTCCATGAATGGAAACTGTCGGGCTGAGCGCGTACGCTCAGTTGATCTGATGGTGACCACAGCTGGCGAGACACGGCTGACTGTGTCAGCGTAAGAATTCTGACTCGCAGACGATGTTGCCCCCACTACCGTGCCAGAGGCATTAGGCTGTGAAGTCACGCTCATCACGCCTGACTGGCCGCTGCAGGAGGCAAAAGTTGACACTACAAAGACCAGACTCAAAAGAACTCTGTTCGCGCCGCTCGTTCTACCAGAACCAAGAATTACTTTCATCACTTTCTCCCAATTTGTTTATTTATCATTACAAATCAAATATTCTCTCCGACTCAGAGTGCAAGAGCCAATCTGAATCGCTTTCACGCTCGCAACAGTTAAAAGGCGTGAGATTTTTGGATTCAATTGAGCCACTTTCGGTTTGCCGCCTGGACCCGCGAATTAAACATCTACAAACACAGAGTACTCAATGTACGAACACGGACAAACATTGACTCTCAAGTAACGGAAAATCCGACGCAATAGTCATTTTTGGCAGCTATAACGATCCGAAGAATTCAATGTCGGCGACGCCCATAACTTCGGTTGCAAGGTATTCTGCAATAAGAAGATTCGCCACCGAGCTTACTCGGTCTATGCTATACTCCCGCAAGGAAACCCCAATAGTCCTTGCTTCGGCCCAAGCAATAGAAGCCAGACGGTCACCTATCCGCATTACATGCGGTTCGCAAAACAAGCGTTCCAATCCACTAATAGTCAGTCGAGGCCCAAGTCGTCGATGAGTGCGGCTCAAATCTCTTACGGTAACGAGGAGAACTCGATTCTCGTCGTGAATGACATGCCTGAGCAACTGCAGTTGATGAACAGCTTGCTGCAAAAAGCCGGCTATTCTGTATTGACCGCAGAAGATGGCGTGCAGGCATTGGACATCGCCAAGCGATCACGACCCGACTTGGTTATTAGTGATGTTTCCATGCCGCGTATGAATGGCCTGGAGTTTTGCCGCTTATTGCGGTCTGACAGTGATCTCTGCGCCACTCCGATTCTCCTCATTAGCGCGTTACAAAAAGATACTGAAACTGTTGTCGCTGGACTGAGTGCAGGCGCCGACGATTACCTCGAGGTGCCATTCGATTCAACACGTCTCGTCGCAAAGGTGTCTCGCTTGCTCGAACGTTCACGAATCGAGGCGAGCTATCGGGATCTCGTCGAGCACGCGACTGACATGATTTTTACGCAGGACCTCTCAGGAAAGTTAACTAGTATCAACGCAGCTGTAACAAGGTTTTTAGGTAGAGATTCCGCTCAGTTAATCGGTCAATCGTTTGCTTCGACGTTTGGCGTGATACCCGAAGGAAAAGGTTTCATGGACGGCCACGCTAACTCGGTGAACTCTGAGTTTCGGCATCAGTTTGTGGTCAGATCTGCTGCCGGCGAGGATCGCTGGCTGGACCTAATTCTCTCTCCGATCAAAGACAAACTGGATGATACTGTCGGCTATCGTGGTCTTGCGCGAGACGTAACGGTTCGCAAGAAGTTCGAAACCGCCCTGAAAGATTCTGAAGAACGATATCGCCTACTATTCGAATCTACGCCCCAACCGATATGGGTTTACAACGAAGAGACGCTTCGCTTCCTCGCAGTTAACGAAGCCGCCACCCGCATCTACGGCTATGCCAAGGAACAGTTTCTGTCGATGACGGTAAACGATATCCGTCCCAAAGAAGATATCCCGGCGCTATTAATAAAGAACGTACCAGACGAAAACGAGCTCGTACTCTCAAGCCCCTGGCGACATGAAACAAGCGATAAGCGAACTATCTACGTTGAACTAAGCTCCCATCCGATCGTTTTCGACGGTAAGAATAGTCGCCTGGTTATCGCCAACGATGTAACTGAACGAAAGCTCCTCGACGAGAAACAGCAGCGTCTGCACGTCTCTTTGCAGCAATCAGCGATGGAGTGGAGACAAACCTTCAACGCCATCGACTTCCCCGTCCTAATCGTAGATCTAAATGGCATTGTGAAACGCGCCAATGAAGCGGCCGAGATCACCCTGGGAGTTGGCGCGGATATGATTGTCGGTCTGAACTTCGCGGACCTGAGTCAGAATGAGCCTTGGCGAAAAGGCTCAGAACTTCTTCAAAACATTCGCGCGACCGGTTCGCCGGTGTCGGCGGAAGTAAAAGATGAATCGACGTCCAGGACGTGGGCGCTCACTATCTATCTGATTAATGAGTTTGGATCATTTGGCGACCGCGCAATTGTGATCGCGCAGGACATTTCGAAGCGCACGGAGTTGGAAGCGTCCCTCCGACAAAGCGAAATGATGTCGCTGTTAGGATCACTCGTGGCGGGTGTTGCTCACGAAGTACGAAATCCATTGTTTGGGATTTCATCCATCCTCGACGCTTTTGAAACCAGATTCAGCGACCGTACGGAGTACAAGCGTTACACCGATGTGTTGCGAGACGAAATTGGACGTTTGACTGTGCTGATGGAAGAACTGCTCGAGTATGGCAAGCCGTATCGCGGAGAATTGTATGTAGTATCGCTTGAAGAGATGGTTGCGCGTTCAATCCGCTCCTGTTTGCCGGCGGCAGAAGTCGCCTCGGTTACTATTAAAAGTGACATTTCGTCAACCTTGCCAAGTATCAAAACCGATCGTCGCCGCCTTTCTAAAGTGTTTGTAAATCTTATCGAAAATGCGATTCAACACTCGCCAACCGGCGGCGTTGTCAGAATCGAAGGACGGTCGGTGTCGGATGGTAAACAAGATTGGATCCAATGCTCGGTTAAGGATGCGGGTCGAGGCATTGCCGCGGAAGATCTACCAAAAATATTTGAACCGTTCTTTTCCAAACGAAGAGGCGGAACAGGTCTCGGTCTTGCGATCGCTCAGCGAATCATGCAAGAACAAGGAGGTAAACTCATAGCCACTAACAATCCTGAGGGCGGCGCCTGTATGACAGCCAGCTTTTTGCTTACGAGTGAGGAAGATTCCTAATGGCTAGAAACAAAGTGCTGGTCGTGGATGATGAACCAGGTATTCGGTTTGGCATCCGCGACTTTCTCGAACACCAGGGTTATGAAATAGAAGAGGCTGACAGCTGTCACGAAGCTCAACATCTCTTCCGAAGTTCGCGCCCCGACATTGTTATTGCCGATTACATGCTGCCTGACGGTACCGCGCTGGACCTTCTGCCCCGTTTGAAAGACATTGATTCCGGTATCCCTCTTCTGGTCTTGACTGCCCACGGCTCAATCGACCTCGCCGTTCGAGCTATCAAAGAAGGAGCCGAACAGTTTCTGACGAAGCCACTCGAGTTACCCGCGCTCCAGGTCATTCTCCAGAGACTCCTCGAAAAACAGAGAAATGCCAACAAACAACTAGCCAGTAAGTCGCGACAGGTGCGGCAAGCAGTCGATCCGTTTATCGGAAACAGCGCAGCGATTACCGCACTGGCGGCACAGGCGCGCAGGGTTCTTTCTACTGAAAGCCCGGTTCTCATTCTCGGCGAAACAGGTAGCGGCAAAGGTGTACTTGCGCGTTGGCTTCACGAAAACAGTCCGCGAGCGGAAGAAGCGTTCGTCGATCTGAATTGCGCCGGGCTGTCGCGCGAGCTCTTGGAAACGGAATTATTCGGACACGAGAAGGGCGCTTTCACTAGCGCAACCGCGTCAAAGCAGGGATTGTTCGAAGTCGCTCACCGCGGATCAATTTTCCTGGATGAAGTGGGTGATGTCGATCTTCAGATACAACCAAAGCTGCTGAAGGTTCTGGAAGAGAAACGTTTTCGTCGCGTGGGTGATGTCAGAGACCGTCAAGTGGATGTTCGTTTGATTGCCGCAACACATCAGGACATCGGACAGCTAGTTCGAGAGAAGAGGTTTCGCGACGATCTCTATTTTCGAATCAGTACGATTCCGCTGGCGTTTCCGGCACTGCGTGATCGAATTGAAGACATTCCTGAGGTGGCCCGTTACTTATTGAGCAAGCTTTCGGGCGACCTTGGTCGTGGTGAGATTGAATTAACTGACGATTGCATCCAGGCATTGCAGTCGTATTCCTGGCCCGGCAACGTCAGAGAGTTGAGAAATGTGATTGAACGAGCTGTTCTCCTGAGTGATGAAAAACAAATAGGACTCAAGGACCTTCACTTTGATGGACACGCGAATGTCGGCGCTCCCTTCCTCGACACTCGGTTGACGCTGATGGAACTCGAGAAACAGCACATCGAAAGGGTTCTTCAGGAAGAAAAAGGGCGTGTCGAGAAGGCAGCCAAGCGTTTGGGAATTCCTCGAAGCTCACTTTATCAGAAAATCAAGAAACACCAGATCCCGCCGTCCAAAGTCTAGACCACGAGTCTGGGTCTTGGACAACAAGTCGGCCACCTCACACCAACCGAAATAGATCACCTTTAAAAACCCATGTATCCGTGAGCGCGAAGTTTCTCAGCACATGGCCCAAGTTTTGCACAGGGAGGGCACGTGCCAAAGTACATTTAGGTCCTCGGCACGCCGAGGATAGTTGGCTGGGAACGGTTAAGCGCCTGCACTTGCTCCGCAAACGCCTCACCTGTTTCACGCCTTTTTTCGCCAATACAAGGTATTGGGGTGACTCCCACGCTTAGCGATGGACGACAGAGTCTCCACCGATAAGGAGCTTGAAAATGACTGAGTTTAGAAATTTTAAGAAGTTACTACTTGTGATGGCCACCTTTGGAGTCATCGCATTTGTAACAGGAACGGCCAGGGCGGATATTGTTGTAGTAAGCGGTGTCAACAACCAAGGCACCGATAATGTGCTGCTCAATCCCGCCACTAATGTGTTTACGGTAACTGGGACCGTTGGCGCAAATAATCGTGTAGTCAACTTTACTTCCTCGAGCGGTAGCATGCTGCTGAATGCCAATCCATCCGGTCAAGCGACGGTGAGTGGGGGACTCGGAAACGCCGGTTTTACCCAACTCAGTTTCGGTCTGGATAACGGTGACAGCTTCACCCGAGCGGTATTCAACATAAATTCTGTAACCGATGGATCAGTTCTGATCCACGTCGAGGGTATAAACATCGATGGTGGCTTCTTTGAAGATGATTTCACCGTAGATGCCAATGGCCAGAACTTTTTTACCGTAACCGCCATAAACGGCCAGTCAATAACGAGCATCAGTTTGACGGCAATTAATGGCGCGCTTTTTGAAGACGTCAGACAGGTTCGACTCGGTGGTGGTGCTGTTCAAAACGTTCCTGAGCCAGCAAGCATGTTGCTGTTGGGCGGTGGTCTCGTGGGCGCGGCTGCAGCAATTCGCCGACGTCGCCGCAAGATTTAACGCAAATCAAGAATCCCAGAGTTTGCCCTCTGTGATTCTCGATCAAAAACAATCGCCTTCGCCCTCCCAAGGCGGTGTGGAGTGTGGGACAAAGCCTACAGGTTTATCAAGGCAAGGGTAATTCGGAGGACATTAACCATGAGGATTCTAAAAACCTCTTTGATGCTGGCGGTGGCTGCAGCTTTCCTGTCAGTCGCAGCTAGTACCGCGCAAGCGGATCCGGTCACGTTTAGCACGTCGGGCACATTTACCTGCGCTGGTTGCTCAGGCAGCGGTACCAACAGTGTGACTTTTCTAGGCGGGATGGGTAACGCCTTGATGATCACATTCACTGGTCTCGGCAGCACCAGCTTGGGCACGCCGACGGGCTCCAGCTTTGGGAATTTTCAAACGTTCTTTAGTGGCAATGGCGTCATTGCCGCGTCCGGGACATTTACGCTCACAATTACACAAACAGTCCCGATCGCAGGAAGCAACAGCTTTTCGGCGACGTTTACCGGAAGCTTTAGCGCCAGTAATTCCGGTAGCGGAGTCGTCAATTTTACTGTTACATCGGTGACGATCGGTGGTGTTAACTATGCCATCACCAACAACCCGCTGAATCTGGTACCTCCGGCGTCAAACAATGGAATAACTACGGTACAGGGTCAGATTACTTCTGTGCCTGTGCCTGAGCCGGCCAGCATGCTGTTGTTGGGAACTGGTTTGTTGGGGGTAGCCGGGGTAATTCGCAAGCGCTTAGGACGCAAGTAAGTTTTTCGCGAAAAATCCTCGGCGTTTCCAGGTTGCTCGATAGTGTCTTGTGCTCAGAGTTAGTTACCGGCGGGACAGTCCCGCCGGTGGCGAAGGAGAGTTGTTGATGTACAACGGACCGATGATTCTTCCCCTTGATGAAAGCGGAAAGATATACGCCATCCAGGATGAAAAAGGAAATACGATAGGAACGGGTACTCGCGAGGTTTGTGAAGTTCTGCTGTACATAATTACCAAACCGGCTTCGCCCACTGTATCGGGAAGAATTAATGTGCCA
>DATJKB010000614.1:0-8663 GCA_035491875.1 Pyrinomonadaceae bacterium
GTCACTTCGCCGCGACCTTCGATGTTCGGCGGTCTCGTTTCCAGACGAACCGTGTGTGGCTGTTGCAATTGAAGTTCGGCCGAGTCTTCAATCGTGACGATACGTTCGTCTTCTGGAATAAAGGCCGACAATGCATTTAACAGCGTCGTCTTACCGGCGCCAGTACCTCCCGAAATCAAGCAGTTGAGACGTGCGTTAACGCACATCTGCAACATATCAGCGATGTCTTTCGTCAGTGCCTGATTCTCAATCAGTGCTGACATTCGGAGTGGCTCCGAACCGAACCGCCGGATCGATAACACTGGACCATCGATTGACAGCGGCGGGATGATCGCGTTAACGCGCGAACCGTCTTGCAAACGCGCGTCGACCATTGGAGATGATTCATCTATTCGACGACCAACTGAAGACACGATTCGCTCGATTACGCGCATCAGGTGCTCATCGTCTTTGAACGTCACATTCGTCGCTTCGATTTTGCCTCGACGTTCGATGTAGATCGTATTGTGACGATTCACAAGAATGTCGGAGATAGTTGGATCCGCGAGTAACGGTTCGAGAGGCCCGAGTCCGAAAAGCTCGTGCTGCACGTCGTTAACTAGCTTTTCACGTTCGGACGCGGATAACGGCGCGCCTTCCTGAGCCAGAACTACCTCGGCCAGACGCGAAACCTCCGTATGGACCTGTTCCTGCGTGAGAGCGGACAGCTTGGTCAGATCCATTCGATTAATCAGCTGCCGGTGTAGACGGGCCTTCATCTCCTGGAATGAATTCTGTCCAGTGCCACTGAAGCCATTCCCGGTAGTACCTGTAGCTGTTTCTTTAACTAATCTTTCTCGGAGTGCCATGATTGTTTATCAGTCCTACTTGTTAGACTTTTTCCATTGACGGGACTTTAAAATTCGTTTCCGAAGGTTCACGCTTCAAGAACGAATTCCAGAAGGGCCGTCGTTGTTTTGTTACTTCCATTGGGCCACTGCTGACTGCGACCTGTCCGGCTATTCGTCGGATTTCCGAAGCGATCTTCGAGTTCGGATCCGACTGCACCAGAGGTGTTCCGAGATTGATGGAATTCACCGTTGTCTGATAGTCACTCGGGACGTATCCGATCACGGGCTCACCCAGGAACTTCTCGACTTGTCGCAAATCGAGTTCAATTTGTTTACTCCAGCGATTCACGACAATTCGGACTTTCTTTCTCGGGTAACCGAGTCGATCGAAAATCTCCAGCGCCCGTTGGGTGCTGCGTATCGCGGGAATATCAAGCGTTAGGACCAGTACGATTTCATCCGACTGATCCAGCGCGGCTAAGGTGATCGAGTCGAACGTGTGTTGCGGATCCAACACAACGTATTCGTACGTCTCGCGCAGTTTTTGTAGAACTTCAAAGATGTGCTGCGGCTCGATCTCATCAGCCGAATCCGCTTCTTTGGGCGCAGCGAGCAAGTGGAGTTTCGAACTGTACGGAGTGACGAGTGTACTGATGAGCTCGCCATCCAACCGGGCTCGCTTTTCACACATGTCAGCAATGGAGTATTTCGAGTCAAGCCCGAGAAACAGCGGAAGATCACCGGCCTGGAGATTCAGATCAACAAGAATCGTCTTGGCAGAAATTGAGCTGGCAAGGTTGGTGGCAATGAAAGATGTTCCGCAACCACCCTTGCTTGAGAAGACAGCAATCATGCGGCCTTTATGCGTGGGAGCCTCGACGTGCTTGCTTGAGAGATCGGCAACTCGATCCAGAACTGTCCGAAGTTCATCACCGCTAATCGGTAAGCGCAGAAATTCTCGCGCGCCCGCTCTTAGACTGCGTAAGATTGTGTCAGGAGAAGTTGCCTCACCAGCCGAGATAATTGCAGTCGAGGGACATTCGGCACTGAGACGTTCGATGAACTTCACTCCCTGGTCTGTCATTGCGCCCAGAGCAATGATTGCTGCATTTGGTTTCAGTCGGACAATCTCTTCATAGAGCTGGTCGGGATCGTTTCCACCAGCGAGTAACTTCACGCGTGATTCGGCGGTAAGTGCTCGCCGAATGTCCTTGAAGTTATCGAGTCCAGTGCTTAAGACAACAATTGTGATTGGCTGGGTCATGTCTCCTCTTGGGGCTCCTGTTCAATCCCATTCGTCGGCGGCGTCTATTTCAGTTTGGCGTGATGCTGCAGGGTACCGAGGACTTGCTTAGGTACATTGCGTACGGAGGGGATGCTTTAAAAGCACCGCAGAATGCGAATGTCGAGTGGTGCAGTATCGACGCCGCCGGTGAATGGGATTGAGAGATGGAGATAACTTGACGGTTGTTTAGTTGCGCGTCATGCGAGCTATGCCGGCTGCCACATCCATATTTAATTGTGCTGCAAACGACGTGTCGCATGATTGCCTCATTCCGCAGACCGACGCTGCGGCAAAGTTATCCAGGTCTATTTATTAGCTGGAATCCAGCCCGCGCTCTCCCCAGTTAGGGTCGTTTTGTAGGCGGGCATATTGATCGTGGTACCAATTAGCGGAACGACAAATTGGAATTGATAGCTTGTAATGCTGACCGAGACTGTGCCCTCGCCTACGCCTAAGGTGTTGTAGTTGACCGCAACATTCGCGGTCGAAAGATTGTTAATGAGTGGCGTCCCAGTACCAGCGGAATTACCATAAACTACAACGTTCTTGACCTGATCAGAATCCGCTTCGCTGTGGACAGCTGCATATCGCGCACCGCGTCGTGCGGCATCGGTTAATGCATTGTGAACCCACAATGCACGGCCGAATTCCAGCACTCCAAATAACGCTGCGATAAACACCGTGGCGCCAATTGAAAATTCAACGAGCGTCGCTCCTCTTTCCGTATCGCGTTTTGACTTTATTCTCAGCATAGTCGTTCGCTTTCCTTTAGAGGTTGGGCGGTTGAGTGATCAAGTAACGCATGGTCACACTCGGCTTTACCTGAACGGCAAGACTCAACGATGGCTGTTTGATCATCGCTCCGAGATCGAATATTGGTTGATGTTTGAAACCGATGATCTGAACTTTCACCGTCTTCGGCAGAATCGGAGTACCACCTTCTCTGGTGATAACGATGTGTCCCGTCGTTAACCCCGTAACCACTGGGGAACCTGTACCGGCCGCATTGCCATAGACGATGATATTTTTTGCTTTAGCATCATCCCCAGCAGTTACTTGCGATGTTGTAAGGTAGCGAGCGCCTACGCGGGTCGCCTTAGCGAGTGTCGAGTACTCGTAAAAGAACCGACCAAACTCTGCCGCGGCGCCGAAGAGCATCAGCATTAAAGGCAACACTATTGCAAGCTCCACCAATTGAACTCCACGTTCGTCACGACGGAATCGTTGTAACCAGCAGAGCCTGCGCCAGCGTCTTTCATTGCGAATTTTTCTTACTCGATGGTGCATCATGGTGATCATCCTTCCTTACTTGTACAGGACTGGTATCGCCAACAGATTGTTAACTGCACCACCACCCGGTCTGTAAGTGCCCTTACCTGCCATCGTTATGGTAGTAACGTACTCGGCCTCGAGTTCGGCACCGTTTCCTCCGCCCACAGACTTCTGCAGAAAAAAGACGCCGAAGCGATCAAGTATGATCGTGTCGCGACCCTCTGCTGGCGGATTCTTGGTTATGGGGATGAACACCACGCGACGACCATCAACGCCATCATGACTCGGCGTCTGAACCGTTGATTTGTCCTTATATTGTTGATGGTTAATGTTCTCGGCAACGTTGGTGTCCGGCGGTGAAGTTGCAGGATCGAGGCCGGCTCCCCCGTATATGTCGAACCGCGCATTGACGCCCTGACGAACGGCACCTGCCGTTACACCAGGCTTCGTCGGGATCTCATCCCCTGGCGAAACACACGCGCGAACTCCATTCGCCATCTCAGCTCGGACATCAGCACCACCTTGACCTTCCGGAGCGAGCAGCTGGTAGTTTCCTGGTGCTACGAAATTTCCCGGACCCATTCGGAATTGGTATACGTTGCCCGGCGAAATCGGATTATCTGGATAATCGAGCACAAAAGCCGGGAACCAATCACAGATCACATTGAGAGGAACTGACATGCCAGCTGTTGCTGTCGCATCCAGGTTCTTACTGGCACCGAGAACTGAACCGGCAAAAGTAACGTCAACCGCTGCCATTGAGCTTGTAACTCTAACGAAGCGAATGTTAGCTGGTGATGCGGCTGCAGACCCCTCGCTCATGTACGGTCCATCCAGATTCACGGCAAATAAAACGTTGCCGCGCGGAAACGACACGCCGCTCTTATTGAAGTTCCAGTTGTTCATGTTTGCGACAGCGCGGTTCGTAGCTTCTGTTATACCGGTACCCGATCCATTAAGAGCCGATACCGCAGCGAGCGCCGAAGCGTCCGCTGCGTTCTGTAATTCGGTCTTCGTTAAATAGAACCTGCTGATATCAACACAAAGGCCTACAGCAAGCAGTAGAGAAAGCATCCCTACTGCTGAAGTTGCCAAAATCGATCCCCGCTCGTTCTTTCTGTTTGCGATTCTCTTGGTTTTCATTTTGCCCCCTCACAACAGAACAGTTGTCTGGGACTCACCTAGGGCTTGATGGAGTCAGGAATAAAAAGCTTGCGAACGTTCGTCGCAACAGGAAGCGGAGTGTGAGGATTCCGCGTTTCTGAGACTACGCCTGAACCAGTTGAACCTGTTTCAGCCGCTGTTTTTGTTTTGGTTTCTGTGGTCTTGGCAGGCTCGGCAGTCTTTGGTGCTTCGCCATTCGTTCCGGAGATCTTGTAACCGGTTTGGCCCTGGATTCCTTCGCCCTTCGGTTCAACGCCGAGAGGCGAACCATTCTTCAGACCATCGATACCGCGCATCTGCGGTAAGTCGTCGGGACTAACCGGCTTAACAATCTGCGCCGTCACGAAGAACATCAGTTCGGTCTCGTTCTTCTGGAACGACTTCGATTTGAAGAGGTTGCCAAGAATCGGAATCTGACTCAGGAGTGGTACTTCGGACATCGTTTTGATTTCGCGATTGTCCAAGAGACCGGCCAGCGCGAAGCTCTGTCCGTCACGAAGTTCTATACCAGTCTTCGCACGACGCGTTAACAAACCCGGAATAAGGAAACCATCAAACTTGACTCCGGTGTTGAAATCGATTGTTGATACTTCTGGTTCGAGTTCGAGCCGAATGTGATCTTCATCAATGATCGTTGGTTTGAAGTTCAGACGAACTCCATATTCCTTGAACACGATGCTGACGCCGACGCGATTGTTATCTGTCTGCACAACGGGAATCGGAAATTCGCCTCCCGCCAAAAAGCTCGCCTGCTGTCCGTCCATCGCGATGATGTTGGGTTCGGCCAACTCGCGTACGGCACCCTGAGTTTTCAGCACGCGCAACATGGCAAGCGAGTTACTCGCCATCAGCATAAGGTTCAGCGGCGACGTCAATGGACCAGTTATGACGCCGCAGCCTGGACACAAAGGTTGCGGTTGTGCCTGCGGACCTGTTGCGCCGCTCGGACCAGCACCGCTATTCATATAACCACCCTGACCTGGTGTGCCCTGGTAGGTAAACGAAGTGCCGAAGTCTCTCATTTTATTGCGCGATACTTCAGCGACGCGAACCTGCAACAAGACCTGAGTCGCGCCTTTAACCGGCGAGCTCAGCATGTTGACAGTCTTGAAGCCGGCAGCTTCGACAACACTCTGAACCTGTTTCGAGACGGTCTCGTTCCCGACGCTGCCCGAGATCACCACTGAGCCATTAGCCTGACTCAAGCGGATGTCGTCCTTCGGAAACAGCGCGCGAATCTGCGAGTCAATCAGTGAAAGATTTGCGCGAACAAAAACGTCGAACACTAGGAAGCTTCCACCGCTCTGTTCCCAGGCGATGAAGTTAACCTGGCCAAACGCTTTTCCGTTGACCAGTACTTGATCAGGTGTAACCAGGATCGCTTCGGCAATGTCCGGATTGGACACCGAGAAACGGCCAACTGGTCGATCGAAGTTGATCACGCGTGACTGTCCTACAAGAACATTAACGGCGACCGATTCTTTGTTCTGGTTGAAAGACGCCTTATAGGAGTTTTCCTGGGCGTGCGCTACGGTGTTAGCGACAATAAGTATCAACGACGCCAGCACTAGACTCGCTCGTCGTGTTATTGGGGAACTGCTCTGCATGATCTTTTGCTCCTTTGTTTTCTTGCGATCGACCAGGCGATCTCAAGTGAATGTCCGCACGGGTTTCCTTACGGAAACTCGACATTGCGCTTCTTTGCGCCTTCAATCATTTCGACCTGCGTCCGTGGCTTAACCTCAGGTGCTGGTGCTGCCTTCGGTTCAGCCGGAACGCGTACACGCCTTACGGGTCTTGTGTCCTTGGGTTGCTCACTTTTCATCGAACCTGGTTCGGGAGCCGGCATGGCGCGGTCGCTACCTGTAATCAACTCACGCTTGTTCACGCCCTTGGTTTGCTCGTCACCCTGGTCGATCTGATTGCGCATCACGAGTTGTAACTTGCCTTCATTACTGGCAAGCGCCAGTTTCTCTGCTTGTTCCGGCGTAACCTGAAGCGTTACGGCCTTGACCGAATTTGCTTCACGCTGATTCTCAGGTTTGTCAATGTTCTGACCATTGGCCAGTACCTTGATGTTCTGAAGGACGATTTTCGAGATCGGATCCTGCATGCCTGAACCCTCTCGCGGATCGATCACGACTACAACGTCAACGAACGCACCCGGCATGATGAATCCTGAGATTCCAGCCGCGTCGTCGACCTTTACCGTCATCGCGCGATAACCCTCGGGAATAACTGCTGAGAGACCAGCCGCCGTTCCCTCCGGAGCAAGGCGTGATTCGGTGATCGGTTCGCGCGCTGGAATGTTCACCACGGCGACACGACCGACGAGCTTATCGGCGGACTCAAAGGTTCCATCGGGCGTCGACTCCTTCGGGAATTGGACCACCGTTATTTGCTCGGCAACGATCTTTGTTCCGAGGGGGATCTGAACTTTCGCAACTGCAACTTTGCTCAGATTCTTTGTGTAGGCTTGGGCACTCGAGAGATACCTACTGACAGAAATTGCTGCCAGCACGCCAAAAATCAATGCTCCGACCAGCACTATGAAGAAACGTTTGTTTCGCATGTTCTTAACTCTCCGTTTGCATCGGTCAGGGACCGAATCTAGATTCACGCTTGGTTAAGCATGAAAGATGGCGGTTGAGATGATGGCGCCGATAGTGATCGCCACACCGTAGGGGATCGTGTGTTTTCGATCCGTGGGTACTGCAAACTTTGGCATGGGCCAACCCGGCAACAGTCCGACAAAAATCTGCATCACCCTGAACATCGTTGTCTTCCAAAGGCCTGATCGCAGAACTGAGATCAATGCGAGCAAGCCACCCGTTAAGATCACAATTACAAAAGTGGGTAACACCAGGTTGGCTCCCATAAGCGAGCCAACAGCGGCGAAAAGCTTTACGTCGCCCGCACCCATGGCGCCAAAAACATGCAACATGAACATCAAAAAGAAAGCGAGCACACAGCCACCGACACTATTCAATGCACCATTAAGTCCGGCGAACGCGGTGCTCAAGCTGATACCAACTATCAGAGTTCCGGCCACAAAAGCGTTTGGAATGCGGCGATACCGCACGTCGTAGTAAATAATCAGGACGGCGAGCGGGATCAAAAAGCATTCGTAAACAATTGAGGCTGGGCTAAGCATTGGAGAGTCCCCGAAGTACGGTTTGTATTTGCAAAGAGATAATGGGTGAATCGGTGGCGCGGCCTTAAAAAAGGCCGCACCACCGGCGCACTAGTAGATCTTTTGGGAATTACGGAATGTAGTTTCCCAGTGTCGTGATCCTGGTAGCGATCTTCGAACTAAGCATCGAGAAGGCTGCAACCGTTGCAAGCGCCACCAGCGCTGCGGCTACGGCATACTCGGAAAGCTCGAGTCCTTGTTCATCCATGAGAAATCTTTTAATCATCTTGATTTCCTCGGTATGAATCGCCCATTGATCACGCACATCAAAGCGGGCATGCGCCAATACCACGCTGTTACTGAATCTTGCTACCTAAGTTTTCGATCGCGCCGGAGATCTTGCCACCCAACGCTGTGAACGCGGCGACGGCTGCGAGCGCCACGAGAGCTGCCGCAACTGCATACTCGGACAGTTCTAGTCCAGTTTCGTCATTCCAAAATTTCTTAATCATGTTCATCCCTCCAGCTACCTTTTCTAGTTATTAGAGTTGAAAGGCGCCGCGGTTGCCGCGGCGCCACCTCAAGGGTTGTCTTACTGAATCTTGTTACCCAGGTTGGTGATGGCGCCGGAGATCTTGCCACCGAGTGCGGTGAACGCTGCGACGGCTGCGAGCGCGACTAGCGCTGCGGCGACGGCGTATTCAGAAAGTTCAAGTCCGGTTTCATCGCGGAAAAAGCTCTTAATCATTTGTTTGCTCCTTTAGTCTGTTTGGCTAGGCGTTAGTGCGGTGGCGGGTTGACCAGGTAATATTCTTATGAACCTCAGCACCACTTTCGACCTTCACTGGCTGTGGCACCGGCTGGGTCGTTAGACGACCGAAACCATTGATGCCCGTTAGCACGGCGCCAGTAAGGGTTAGCAACAACAGCAGCATGTCGTTTCCGACAAACCCTTCAGTTTTCACGCTGACGAGAATCG
>DATJKB010000615.1:0-2857 GCA_035491875.1 Pyrinomonadaceae bacterium
CAGTCCTCGATGCATTGGAGAAACAGTATCCGATGTTGCGTGGAACGATCCGCGAACACGTCTCTGGGGAGCGCCGGCCATTTTTGCGATTCTTTGCGTGCGGCGAAGACATAACCCACAACTCACCGGACGATCCACTACCGCAGGAGATAGCGTCTGGCGCGGAGCCGTTTTATGTGATTGGGGCGATTGCAGGCGGTTGACGCTCGTGTGCTGTGATCCCAACTAACGCACAAGTTAATGATGCACGCGAGTTGTTGAAGCGTTTTCTTAAGCCGACTCGCCTGATACCAGCAGAGCGATTAGGGCGGGCGTCAGACACGCAAGTATTTCTAAAACTCGAGACGGAACTGCCAACCAGGTCATTCAAGCCACGCGGGGCGCTGTATGCCCTGATGAAGAACCTGGAACAGCGACCGATCAAGGGCGTCGTCGCTGCCAGCACCGGAAATCATGGTGCTGCGGTCGCGTACGCTGCACGTCTTGCCAAACTTCCTGCGACAATCTTCCTGCCGCAGTCTCCCAATCCGATCAAGCGCGCCCGAATCGTCGAGCTCGGCGCGACCGTCAAGGAAGTTGAGTGGAAAGATGAGTCTCTCGGAGCCGCGGCTGCGGCTTTCGCGGAGGAAAACGATTGCTACTTTTTGAATGACGGGAGCGACGAGTTAGTTCCGGTTGCTACTGCGACGATCGCTGCTGAAATCCTGGACGAGCTGTCAATGCCGGACGTAATAATCGTGCCGATGGGCGACACCGCTTTAGTTAGGGGCGTGGCAGCGGAAGCAAAGCGCCGACATCCTCCAGTGAAGATCGTCGGCGTACAGGCTGCCCAAGCACCAGCTTACGTTCGATCATGGCGGGAAGATCGTGTCGTCACAACCGAGACGTGCAATACGATTGCCGATGGATTAGCGACCTGCGTGCCGCTCGAGCCGAATGTTCGCGCTATCCGTGAATTGGTTGACGACGTGAGTTTGGTCTCCGAAGAGGAACTGCTTCAAGCAATACGAACGCTTTTATTCGATGAGCATTTAGTTGCGGAAGCCGCGGGCGCGGCGGGTGTTGCAACGTATCTTCAGAACCCAATGTCTTACGCGGGCCGCACGGTCGTGTTGTTGATTACAGGATCTAACATTCCGAATGAGCTTCTTGCTCAAGCGATAGCGCGTGAGCCGCACTCACGGTAGAAGCTGTCAAGATATTCAGATGCTTTAGACACTACGTGAGTGGGTCGACTTAATGCCACGCCCTTGCGGCGTGGTACTTTACGTTCGCGGCTATACAGAGCAGGTGAAATAGTTGTGCAGATGCCACGCGCTTGCCGCGTGGAGCCTCACGGTCTATCGAAAATCGTTCGGAATTATTCTTGTGCGCGATAACAAACGTGAGACTCCACGCGGCAAGCACGTGGCATCGCAGGCTCGTGATGGCGCTTTGTTTTAGCCGCAAACGTAACGACCACGCCGCAAGGGCGTGGCATTGAGTCGAGCTTTCTCTACAGGTCTGATTGTTTTCACGGCTTCCGTATGAGTGGATTGGGTTCGCCGACCGATCCACTACTTTCCTGGTGATTGCCGAAATAACGTTTCGAGATCTTTCGTTGCTTTTTCGACGCTGCTCTTCGCATCTGCCACAGCCTTTGTCGCGTCTTCTACTTCGTTCGCCAAACTTCTTGCGCGTCGATTGGCCATTTCCGATATCGCGCTCGCTTTCTTGAATCGCTGCTCTGCATCACGCTTTTGCTTCTCTGCGTCTTTGGCCTCCCGGTCGATCTTCTCCTGCTGCTTTTCAAGACGCTGCACCGCGGCCCGCGCATCAACCAACGACTTCTTAGCTTCCTGTAGTGAGACTTTGGCGTCAGCGATCTTTGCTTGATGCACTTCTTTGAGCTGACTTGTCTTGCTGGCCGGCGTCGCTTTGGACTGTGGCTTAGCAACACTCGACGACTTCTGGGAATGACTCACACCGGCAGATTTCGTTGAAGCAGCACTTGCGGTGAACCCGGCGAGTGACTCAAAACCGGGTGGATCGACGTCTTTCGTCAAACGGCCAGGAGTTGGACCATCCGTCGACGATGCGTACGCGGATATTGCTTCGAGTGTAGTGGTGATGCGTCGGAGAGTTTCCAACGAAGGGTTGTGACCCGCTTCAATCAGTAATGTTGTCGCGAGATCTGACAATTGCGTGAGCGCTTCGCGTCGCGCGTCGAGCGCGTCGCGCATGTCGACAACCTTGTTTGCATTACGGGATGTCTGGGCTTTACGAAAGCGCTGACCCGCGTCGATCAGCTCATCAAACTCCTCGCGATGGTCCCAGTAGAGTTGATTCACGGTCCAGGCGGAGATCGGAGGCTTCGCGAGCGACGTGACGAATTCCGCATCGTTGCCGCGTCCCTCTTTTTTCAGTCGAGCGCTGAGTGCTTTGCGCGCGCCGATGAATTCTGACAGCGGAAGCGTGAACAAAGCATTTACTTCATCATTGAGATTGTTTGCATTATTCTTAGGCATCGTTTGTCAGTCGGCCAAAACCATCACCTTGGTCCAGGTTGAAGAACAATAACGCAACGTCGTATTCTTCCCAACCTCTAGATTGGATTTCAGGTCGGAGAACGATAACTCAACTTCTCATTCTCCCCAACCTTTAGGTTGGGGTCTCTATCGTCGTTTTAGGGTGTGCGTCCAGTTTAGGCAGCAGAACCATTTCAATGGTTTTGAATGATCCTTGCGGTCCGAGAAAAACCATTAAAATGGTTGTGGCTCGTCGCAGCTTGTTTAGTTTTGGCAAAGGGGAGCCACTGATCCCCAACCTAAAGGTTGGGGTGAATGAGAGGTTGTGAAACAGCCCGTGCCTTAGAGTA
>DATJKB010000616.1:0-3277 GCA_035491875.1 Pyrinomonadaceae bacterium
TCAACAGCTTTCAGAAATGTGTGCGTTATTCCTGAAAGATGTTGAACCAACCGCATCTTGGACGACAAACTAAAGTTTATCGGACATCAGTGACCAGAAGCTTTTCGTTTCAGTAATGCCCATCCCGTTGGAAGCACCGCAGCCGCCAGAACAATCTTAACTACGTCGCCAATCAAAAACGGCGCTACCCCAGCTTTGAAAGCAGCCAGTGGTGCTGCCCCTAACCCAACGACCAACCATGACCAGCCAGCCAAAAGAATCACTACTGATCCAATTGCCATTGCTGCGACGGCCGTGAGGAAATGACGATCCCAACCATGCTCCGAAAACGCGCCCGTGATGTATGCCGCCGCCGGAAACGAAACGAGATAACCACCGGTTGGTCCCAACAACGTTCCGATACCCGCCCGGCCTTCCGCAAAGAACGGCAAACCCACAGCGCCTTCAATCAGATAAGTGATCAATGCCGCTGCCCCGAGCCGAGGACCCAATAAGGCTCCGGTCAACGTAACCGCAAAGGTTTGCATTGTGATGGGCACTGGTCCAATTGGAATTGCAAGCTGCGCCGCGATCGCATTGAACAAACTAAACGCGATTACTATCGACACCGTTCGCGTCATGTCCATCGGCGACAGTGCCGCACCAATCAAAGTATCTGTTTTAGCGTAGGACGTCATAGTTTTATCAGTCTCAATAATCAACGGACTGTCAGATTAGTCTCCCGCAGCCACTCTCGTCGACACGTCTGCTGCCGGCACCTTTTCAATCACTGCATTACCGATTCGCATACCGTGGAACGAACGCCACACAAAGAACACTGAGATCAGGAAGAACACCAGCGCAAGAATCTGAGTGAACGTCGCGTTGCCTCCATTGCGATCTGTCAAACTTACTGCGAGTTCAACAGCGAGTAGACCAAACAACGTAGTGAACTTAATCACCGGATTCATCGCGACGGAAGAAGTATCTTTGAAGGGATCGCCAACCGTGTCTCCCACTACTGTTGCGTCATGCAGCGGGGTCCCCTTCATTTTTAGATCCACTTCAACAACTTTCTTCGCATTGTCCCACGCACCACCGGCGTTGGCCATGAAGATCGCCTGATAGAGACCAAACACTGCGATTGAAATCAGGTAACCGATGAAGAAGAAGGGTTCGACAAACGCAAATGCAAGCGTCGAGAAGAACACTGTCAGGAAGATATTGAACATGCCCTTCTGCGCGTATTGAGTACAGATTTGCACGACTTTCTTACTATCAGCGACTGACGCTTTTTCGACTCCTTCAAGTCGAATGTTTGCCTTGATGAATTCCACAGCACGATAAGCACCTGTAGTTACTGCTTGCGTCGAAGCTCCGGTGAACCAGTAGATTATTGCGCCTCCGGTAATCAGACCCAGAACAAACGGAGCGTGCAATAACGATAGGCTTTCCGTTCTCGTAGTCAGACCGTTGGTGAGCGCCATGATGATCGAGAAAATCATTGTTGTGGCGCCAACTACCGCGGTGCCGATCAAAACTGGTTTCGCCGTGGCCTTGAACGTATTGCCGGCGCCGTCGTTCTCTTCCAACAGATGCTTGGCGCGACTGAAGTTCACATCCACGTTGTAATCTCGCTTCATCTCTTCCTTAATGTCGGGTATATGCTCGATGAGCGATAACTCATAAACCGACTGAGCGTTGTCAGTGACCGGGCCGTAAGAGTCAACGGCAATCGTCACCGGGCCCATCCCAAGAAAACCAAAAGCGACGAGTCCGAAGCCAAACACCGGCGCCGCAACCTGCGCCACCATCAATGCACCGAGATCAAGACCGTCGCCAACGCCAAGCGTCGTAATGAAGTAAGAAATGCTCATCAGGCCAACGATGCTGATACCGAGCCAGTAGGCAGAGAAGTTTCCGGCGACAAGACCAGAAAGGATGTTTAGTGAGGCGCCGCCCTCTTTCGATGACGTAACCACTTCCTGGACGTGTCGCGACTCAGTTGAAGTGAACACCTTGACGAGTTCAGGAATGATGGCGCCAGCGAGCGTGCCGCAAGAGATGATCACGCTTAGTTTCCACCAAAGCGTGCCGTTTCCGCCCAAGACCGGAATGGTGAACCACGAAACGATAAAGGTCAGCACGACTGAGACGACCGACGTGATCCAGACCAATGAAGTTAGCGGAGACTCGAAATTCATATTGTCAGCGGTTTTGTAGCGCGCCTTCGCTATAAGATCGTTGACGAAATAAGACCCTGCGCTGGCGATGATCATCATCACACGCATGATGAAGATCCAAACCAACAGCTGCACTTGCACCGTCGGATTCCGGACACCGAGCAGGATAAATGTAATCAGCGCCACGCCAGTTACGCCGTAAGTTTCAAAACCGTCGGCACTTGGTCCAACCGAGTCGCCGGCATTGTCGCCTGTACAGTCAGCAATAACTCCCGGATTGCGCGCGTCGTCTTCCTTAATCTTAAAGACGATCTTCATCAGGTCAGAACCGATGTCGGCAATCTTAGTGAAGATTCCACCGGCGATACGCAATGCGGCAGCGCCAAGCGACTCACCAATCGCAAATCCGATGAAGCAAGGCCCGGCATAACTTCCCGGGATGAAGAGGAGAATACAAAGCATGATCAGCAGTTCGACGCTGATAAGCATCATGCCAATGCTCATGCCGGCTTTTAGCGGAATCGCGTAAAGCGGAAAAGGTTTTCCTGCCAAACTCGCAAACGCGGTGCGCGAGTTTGCGAACGTGTTGACGCGGATACCAAACCAGGCGACTCCATAACTTCCCGCAATTCCCACGAGGCTGAACGCCAGGATGATGATGACGCGCGGAATCTCCATGCCCGAAAGGACGCCGAAGTAAAGAACAATGATTACGGCGATAAACGCTTCGAGTATGAGAATGAATTTGCCCTGGGTGATGAGATAGGTCTTGCAGGTTTCGTAAATCAGCTCGGAGATCTCACGCATTGAACGATGAACCGGCAATCTTTGCAGGTTCATGTAGATAGCAAGACCAAAGGCCAGACCCAGAATGGAAACGACGATGCCGACCAATAACAGATTGTGACCGCTGACGCCGCCGCCGAAGAAATTGACGCGAGAGAGGTCCGGCAATTGAAGGTTAGCTTCGCCGCCGTGTGACTGCGCTTGCGCCGTTAGAGAGAACAGAAACACCAGGGCGACCGTCGCAATGGCAGAGATCGATTGGCGTAGTTTTGATTCCACTTTGATAAAAATCCTTTCCTGACTTACGAAAAATGGCGAGATATGAGCTT
>DATJKB010000617.1:0-3756 GCA_035491875.1 Pyrinomonadaceae bacterium
AATACTTGCGGGCGTAGACAAAGAGTTCAACGGCGAAACGGTGATCTCTCCCGGTTTCACGGTCGGCTATCTCGAACAGGAGCCTTTGCTCGACGACTCACGCACCGTACGGGCGGTTGTTGAAGAAGCAGTTCAAGAAACGGTCGATCTGCTGAAAGAGTTTGAAGAGATCAACGCTAAGTTTGGCGAAGAGATGTCAGACGACGAGATGAATGCCCTGCTCGAGCGACAGGGCGAAGTGCAGGAGAAACTTGATGCTCTCGATGCCTGGGATCTCGACTCACGACTCGAAATGGCAATGGACGCCCTACGGTGTCCGCCGCCAGAAACGCCCGTGAAGATCCTGTCAGGTGGCGAAAGACGACGCGTCGCTCTTTGCCGGCTGCTTCTGCAAAAGCCCGACATCCTTTTGCTCGATGAACCAACGAACCACCTCGATGCAGAATCTGTCGCGTGGCTCGAGCATCATTTGCAGGGCTACGCAGGAACAGTTATCGCGGTCACGCATGATCGCTACTTTCTGGATAACGCTGCCGGCTGGATCCTTGAACTCGACCGCGGAGAAGGGATTCCCTGGAAAGGCAATTACTCTTCATGGTTGGAACAAAAACAGGAGCGCCTGCGACGCGAGGAAAAATCCGAAAGCGAACGACAGAAAACTTTGCAGCGTGAGTTGGAGTGGATTCGCATGTCGCCCAAAGCGCGTCATGCAAAAGGCAAAGCGAGAATCAATTCCTACGAGACACTGCTGCAACAAGACGCAGAGAAGCGCCGCGAGGATCTGGAGATTCACATTCCGCCCGGTCCGCGCCTTGGAAACGTCGTGATCGACGCCGACAACGTGTCGAAAGCTTACGGTGATCGCTTGCTGGTCGAAGACATGACTTTCAAGCTTCCGCCGGGCGGCATCGTAGGAGTGATTGGACCAAACGGCGCCGGCAAGACGACTCTCTTCCGCATGATCACCAAACAGGAAGAGCCCGACAAAGGTTCGATAACTAGCGGTGAAACAGTGGAACTGGCCTACGTCGATCAGAGCCGCGAGTTGGACCCAAACAAGACGATCTGGCAGGAGATTACCGGTGGTGAAGACACGTTGAAACTGGGTTCACGCGAAGTGAACTCACGTGCTTACGTAGCGCGATTCAACTTTTCCGGATCAGATCAGCAGAAAAAAGTCGGGATGCTTTCTGGTGGCGAAAGAAACCGGGTGCATCTGGCGAAGATGCTCAAGGAAGGCGCCAACGTCCTCCTGCTTGACGAGCCCACCAACGATCTAGACGTGAACACGCTTCGTGCCCTGGAGGAAGCGCTGGAAAACTTTGCAGGCTGCGCCGTCGTAATCTCGCACGACCGCTGGTTTCTTGATCGCATTGCGACTCACATTCTGGCTTTCGAAGGCGACAGCAAGGTTACGTGGTTTGAAGGCAACTACTCGGATTACGAGACTGATCGAAAGGCGCGTTTAGGTGCAGCCGCAGAACAGCCGCACCGTATCAAGTATCGACACTTGACTCGAAGCTAATTGCGATTTCGGATTTCGGATTTCGCGTTCGGCAGAATGTGTTATGTCGTTGGAGTTGGTTCGCGCCGAAAACACGAAATCCGAAATCCGAATTCCGAAATCCGAAATCCGAAATTGCAGCCCTATGACCACCACGCGATTAGAAGCCTTCAGCGACGGCGTTATCGCAATCCTCATTACAATCATGGTTCTTGAACTGCGCGCTCCGCACGACTCGAGTTTGGCAGCGCTGCGCCCACTCTGGCCCGTGTTCCTTAGTTACGTAATGAGTTTTATTTATCTTGGGATCTACTGGAACAATCATCACCATCTCTTGCATGCATCAGAACACGTTAATGGCCGAATATTATGGGCCAACCTTCATCTTCTCTTCTGGCTTTCACTTATTCCGTTTGCAACTGCGTGGATGGGCGAGAACCATTTCGGTGGCTCGTCAGTGGCGCTCTATGGCGTGGTGTTGTTGTGTGCCGCGATCTCCTACTTCATTCTGGTGCGCGCGTTGTTAGCGCTTCACGGAAGCCAGTCGGTGCTTGCTGCTGCGCTCGGTAGCGATTTCAAAGGAAAGATCTCGATCGTTTTTTATTTGGTAGCGATTGCGTTGACCTTTATAAATAATTGGATCGGCTTTGCGATCTATGTGCTGGTGGCGATCATGTGGCTTGTTCCTGATAAACGGATCGAAAGACGGATTGTCGATTAGGGAAAGTCGGTGCGGCTCTTGGATTCAAGCTTAGATGGTGCAGTTAGGAAGGGGGCAAGCGGTCGGCAAGCGCAACTCACGACAAAAGACTCCGAGCGCGCCCCCGCAATTTTCCATTGCCGTCGATGTTAGAACGCCGGTAGTGTGTCACGAACGAGCGGGGGCGCGCTCGGTTCCGATTTCTAAGTTGAATTTATCGACCGTTGCCCCCTTCCTAACTGCGCCAGCAGCATTGATTTCGATCAGCTACCTTTCACTAGCGGAACTTCAAATTACCTGAGGTCTAATGATGACTAGAACAACTCTTCGAAGTTTGTTTGTTGTGGCACTGTTATTGGCCTTCGCATTCAACATCTTTGCTCAAAACTATCCCAGCGAAACGCCACAGAAGTTTGAACCAACAAACCAAGGTTTCAATTACATCAAGCGCGATGTGATGATACCGATGCGCGATGGTGTGAAGCTGCACGCCGTAATACTGATTCCCAAAGGCGCGCGCAATGCTCCCATTCTGATAACCAGAACTCCTTACGACGCCACAGGCCTCACCAGTCATGCAGAGAGTTCTGACCTCGGCTCAATTCTCACCGGATATGACAATGCTACAGACGTCATCGTGGAAGGCGGTTACATCCGGGTCGTGCAAGACATTCGCGGAAAGTATGGCTCTCAAGGCGACTACGTGATGAACCGTCCACTGCATGGTCCCCAGAATCCAACAAACGTTGATCATGCAACGGATACTTACGACACGATCGAATGGCTTGTTAAGAACACTCCCGAGAGTAATGGACGCGTCGGCATCCTCGGCATTTCATACGACGGCTTCCTTCCGCTGATGGCGCTTATCAATCCGCATCCGGCACTAAAAGTTTCTGTGCCGATGAATCCAATGGTCGACGGGTGGGTTGGTGACGATTGGTTTCATTACGGCGCTTTCCGGCAACAGGGGATGAGCTATATCTACGACCAGGAGGCGACGCGGGAAAACGCAATCAAATGGTGGACAAGCCATTACGACGACTACGACATGTTCATGGAAGCGGGCTCGGCTGGCGAACTTGGTCGCCGGCGCGGACTGGAGCAAGTAGGCTTCTGGCGAAAGATTTTGGAGCATCCGAGTTACGACGCTTACTGGCGGGATCAAGCCGTCGACAAAATACTAGCTGCTCAACCACTGAAGGTGCCGGTGATGCTGGTTCATAGTTTATGGGACCAGGAAGATATCTATGGTGACATCGCCGTCTACAAAGCTATCGAGCCTAAAGATACAAACAACGACAAGGTGTTCCTGGTTATGGGCCCATGGCATCACGGTCAGATGATTCGCGACGGCAGCCAGTTAGGCGCGATCAAATTTAATAGCGACACATCGCTGACGTTTCGCAAGGAAATCCTGCGACCTTTTTTGGATTACTACTTGAAGGAGGGCGCGCCCAAACCGAACATCTCGCCCGTTGTGGCGTTCGAAACGGGTACCAATGTTTGGCGCAACTTCAAAGCATGGCCGATGGGATGCGAGACTGGATGC
>DATJKB010000618.1:0-10285 GCA_035491875.1 Pyrinomonadaceae bacterium
ATCAATTCGACGGTCGACGACGCGCGAATGCCGAGCTTGTTCTCTTTCTTGCCGACAGAAAAACCTTCGAATCCTTTACCAACTATGAATGCGGTGATCCCGCGATAACCGGCCTCTGGATTTACATTCGCGAACAGCACAAAGATCTCCGCTTCATTGCCGTTGGTGATCCAAAGTTTCTGCCCGGTGAGTGAGTAATGATCGCCCTTATCTACAGCGCGGGTCTGCAACGCGAAGGCATCGGACCCGGAAGCAGGCTCACTTAATGCGTAGGCTCCAACCGAGCTGGCAGCAAGTTGCTTTAGATATTTCTCTTTTTGTTCGGGCGAGCCCCAACGAATGAACGCGTTGTTGACCAGCGTGTTTTGCACGTCGACCAAAACTCCGACTGACGCATCAACGCGTGATAGTTCTTCAACGGCGAGAATCGCAGTAAAAAAATTAGCCCCCGCACCGCCATATTCCTCAGGAGTTTCAATCGCCATCAAACCCAGATCGAAGCATTGACTGATGATCGCCGGATCGAGTTTGGCCGCTTCGTCCATCTTCTCGACGCGTGGACGCAATTCGCCCTCAGCAAACTCGCGCACGCTACTGCGAAACATTTGCTCGTCTTCTGAAAGTGTTGTTAACGGCTGAAAGGGGACGTGCGCCATAACGGGCTGGGATTGACTCATGTTTAATGACTCATGTTAGGGAATTTCAATTGCAATGTAGCATGATAATCAAGGCAAAACTAAAAAGGCAAAAGACCTGGGAGCGGCGTCCTTGTCCTAGCATGAGCGAAGAGCAAAGAGCGAAGCGCCACTTGTCCTTTGCTACTAGGTCTCTGCTTTTAGCGCTTAGCTCTTCGCTCTTCGCTCACACCAAGCACTAAGTACAAACTACAAAGCGCCACAAAGCTCTGTGGATGAGGTTCCGGCGCTGTGTTACCGTAGCCGAAATGTCCACCGCCGCCTCGACCGATAACGCGAAGGTTGCGAATAACCGTCACCGGAAGTTTGCGCCAATTGGGATCATTTTTGGTGTGCTCGGCCTGGCGTTGTTCGTTTACTTCGTCAAAAAAGCAGGCGTCGCTGAAATTGCCGCCGGCATACGTCGTCTCGGTGCCGCCTTCTTCCTGATCCTCGCAATCTCCTCAATCCGTTACATCGTTCGTTCACTGGCGTGGACCAAATGTATCGAAGCTCCATATCAACTTCCGTTTCGAGAAGCGGTGCAAGCACGATTAATGGGAGACGCTCTTGGGAATATTGTTCCGCTGGCAAGCGTCGCCGTCAGTGAACCATCGAAGGCAGTTTTTGTAAGGCATCGCTTGCCGTTGATTGTTGGGCTGTCCGGATTAGCGGTGGAGAATATTTTCTATAGTTTGTCTGTTGCCTTTGTGATTTTTTCCGGAACAGCAACCTTGCTTCTCACCTTCTCAATGCCGAAGCCACTGCGTTACGCAAGCATCGGCGCACTTGTCGTCACGCTCGTTATCGCACCGCTCGTGTTTTTTATTGTGCGGCAGCAATGGAAGTTCTTCAGCGGTGGGCTCGCCTTCGTGGGCAAACGCGGCATTGCCTCAAACTGGGTTAACAAGATGATTCCCCGCGCTCAGACATTCGAAGAGCGTATCTACGGTTTTTATGAGCGTAACCGCAGCAGCTTTCTCACAATTTTTGCGCTGGAGCTTTGTTTTCACCTGGCTGGTGTGCTCGAGATCTACACAACGCTCTACTTCATTAGCCCGATTAAACCGACACTGTTAACCGCCTTCATTCTCGAGTCGGTAAACCGCATCATTAACGTGACGTTCAAGTTTGTGCCATTGAGAACCGGAGTGGATGAAGCGGGTACAGGAATGCTTTCAAAAGTGCTCGGGCTATGTCAGGAAAACGCGCCCCAGGTTGGAAAGTTCATCTGTCCGATTGGGGTCACTCTCGCAATTATTCGCAAAGGTCGCGATATTTTCTGGAGTAGCGTGGGAGTTATTCTGATCCTTAAACGGGGTTTCTCACTGCGCGGGATCCAGGAAGGAACTGTCGACCAACCTGAAGAAGGATTAGCCGCAGATTTGCACAGATGAACACAAATCAGAACTAAAAATTCAGAAGTCAAACTAGTACGAACTTAGCTTCTCGACTTTGTTTATTTCTAATCTGAGTTTACCTGCGTAAATCTGCGGCTAAAAATCACTCGTAAGCCAGCGCATTAACAGGATCGAGGTTCGAAGCTTTCACTGCCGGGTAAAGCGCGCCGACAACGCCGCCAACAATACCAATCGCCGCCGCCGTCAAAGTCCATGCGATGCTGTATTCGAACCGCAACCCGTAGAACTTCGAGATCAAATAACCGGCAATTAACGAGATCACAAATCCCGCAACGAGTCCTATCAAACTAATCAGGATCGCTTCTTTTTCAATCACGCCAATGATGTAACCTCGTGAAGCACCAAGCGCTTTGAGAATTCCTATCTCGCGCGTCCTTTCAGTAATCGTGGTGTACATAGCCAGCATCACGACCAGCGCACTCACGATCGACGCCAGGCCAACCAGCACCCGCAGAAAAATGCCGAGGTAAGGAATACTGCTTTCGATACTCGTAAAAACATCGCGCGTCGCTTGAATACTATTCCCCGGCAATTCGTGATCGATACGCTTGGCCATTTCCACTAACTGATCGTGATTCTTGAGCTTCACAAAAATGAAGGTGCACTTGCCTTCGGCTTCCTGTGCTTGCTGCATCGCCGCAAGTGGCATTTTTATTCGCGCGCCTGATTCCGGAGCATATATTCCGACGATGCGAAAGCTTTTGTCGCCCACCGGCTTCATCGTGTCGCCGATTTTTAAATTGTTCTGCCGCGCTTTCGTCTCGTCGATAACAATCTCATCCATGCCCTGCGGCCCACGGCCGCTCGTGATACTGATACCATTCATGCGCGCATAACCATCCCAATCGACACCGTCGATCTGCTCGAAACCAAAACCTTTGCTACCCTGGGAAAAGTGGCGAATGATTGGGAGTGCATCTTCAACACCGTCGATCGACTTGAGTCGTTCCGCGTATTGAGTGCTGAGGTTAGCGGTTGACGAAGTCAAATTAATCGCCCCGGGTCTCATAAAGATCAATTCGGCGCGCACGTTCGACGAGCGCCGTTGCAGATCATTAGACATCCCGCGGGCGAGTCCGGTAAACAACATGACAAGACTGACCCCAAGCGCGATTCCAGCAACACTCACGAGCGTCCGGATGGGACGCTGTTTGATATTTGATGTAACGAGATTGTCCATTTGCAATCAACTTCCGACACAGGAATCCATCCACAGATTACGCGGATTACACAGATTAAGGATTAACCAGTCAGGACGCAAATGAGGTCACTGTAGTGACAGTTAGAGCTTTGAGCTTGGTGCTTTGTACTTGGTGCTTTGAACTTTGAGCTTTGTTCGTAAGGTATTAGCACATTGCTGGGCGAGCAAAGCACTAAGCTCAAAGATCTAATCTGTGTAATCTGTGTAATCGGTGGATACTCTTGTGCACGGGCACAGCGATTGACTAGCATTGGCTGCAATCAGTAACGTACTGGCATCCCCAGTCAGCGATCAAGGAGGACGCCTGGCCATTGGCAGGTAACCTGAAGTTTAGTTCGTCCGTTGTTGATATCGAGCCCCGAGACGGCTTATGGACCACTTTGCGTAAAGATCGTCTCGGAATGTTGGCGAGTTTGGAGTGGACTGTCGTGGGGACGCTGGCACTCCTCGTCGTTCTCGGGTTCGGCTTGCGGCTCAATCAACTTGGGGCCATCGGCTTTGCTGAAGATGAAATGAACAAGCTCGATGCTGTTCACTCCTACGAAAGAGGAGACTTCTCGGCAAACGCAGAGCACCCTATGGTGATGAAGGCCCTGATGTTCGTCTCCACGCATCTTGCACCTACCAACACTGAAGAAGTCGCTCTACGTTTACCGAACGTATTGTTTGGGGCGCTCACTGTCATACCTTTATTTTTGTTAACGGCTGCATTCTTCGATCGTTGGACTGGGTTACTGGCAGCGGCATTCTGGGCGTTCGGGATCAATGCCATCACCCATAACCGCATCGGTAAAGAAGACACTCTGCTCGTGTTCTTCATGCTGTTCGCGTTCTACTTCTTCCTACGAGCCAAACAAACATCACCCGCTCACACTTCGACGCGAGCTCGAAAATACGCCGCAAGCGCCGTTGCATTCGGTTTAATGATCGCCTCGAAGTACTTCCCGCATTACCTCGGTCTCAATATGCTTTATCACCACAACTTTCGTGTGCGAAAGGCCGAGCCGGGTGAGCCAAGCGGAAAAACTCCTGGCTGGTTCTTCCTTTTAATCATCGGGGTGTATCTAGTCGCTTCTCCAGCGGTGCTGCTGCCGCAGGTCTGGCAATATCTGAATGCGTATCTGAGCGAGCATCTGCTAACGCACTCTGGATACTTGTTCGCCGATCAACTCTACAAGAACAACATGTCGAGTTCGCCTTTCTGGGGAACGCCGCTTTACTTCTATGTGCTGTTTCTGGCGATCAAAGTGCCGTTAGTAACTGTTGCTGCGTTCATCCTGGGTCTGATCGTCGCAGTGGTGCGACGCAAGGAACCCGGGTTTGTCTTTCTGTTGTTCATGTTTCTGTTTTGGATCGTTCCATATTCATTGATTGGCGGTAAGTGGCTGAGATACACGCTGTCTCTAATGCCATTTGTGTACATGCTCGCCGCGGTTGGTGTTGTCGCCTTGATTCGCGCGGCAAGAACTCGTCTGCCGCAATGGAAGCACGCAGCGGTAACTTTCACAGTGATTATCCTGGGCCTTTTTGTCGGACTACCGGCGATAATCGCGGCCACACACGGTCCACATTACGCCCTCTACACAAATGCGCTCGCAGCCGATAAGGCCGGCTACTACTTTCCGCACGATGAGTTTTACGATGACGGGCTACGCGAAGGTCTTCGATTCGTATGCGATGCGGCTCCGCAAGGAGCAACCGTTGCCCACGAGACGCCGGCGGTGGCCCGCTACTACCTGACAAAATTCGGCCGCTCTGATCTAAGCTCCCACGCGATTTCAGCAAACGACTTCAACCCAACTACGACGCCGGGTGTCGTGTATGTCGTCGTGCAAAGAGGACGCACATACTTTGAGAATAGGGATGAAATTGCGGCAGTGCGGGCGAACTTTAAGAAGGTCCACGAAGTGAAGACTGATGGACTGACCGCTGTAGAGGTGTTTGTTAACCGGTAGCTCCCATTTAGTACCGTTCGCGGTAGCGGCGCTTCAGTACCATTCGCGGTAGCGGATGGCCACCACTCAACGCGACGATAAGGTGGCACTCGGATGCTCAGTTGAGTCTTGGCCATCCGCTACCGCGAACGGTACTGAAGCGGCGGTTGCTGCTTGAGTCTTGGCCATCCGCTACCGCGAACGTTACTGAATCGTCGCTTCCCAGCTCGATACTGAGTCAAGTTTGTTCGCTTCTTATGCAAACAATAACCAATCGGGCCCGTGCTGCTTATTGCATCACCTTCCTCACGTTACTAGTTCTTATCGGTGCTTCCAGCGGCTACGTCGCGCCGGAACGCGTGCAGATAACGATCCTGGGCACCACTGATCTTCACGGAAATATCAACCCGATCGATTACTACACAAACAAGCCTGACAATCGTGGTCTGGCGAAAGTAGCCACTCTTATTAAGCGCTTACGAAAGGAACAACCAAACGTTGTTCTCATCGACTCTGGCGATACGATCCAGGGCTCGCCGCTCGAGTCGTATCATGGCCGCAAGAACAACCAACCGCCTGATCCAATGATGCTTGCGATGAACGCATTGCAGTTTGATGCCATGGCAGTTGGCAATCATGAGTACAACTTTGGCTTGAAAGTACTCGAGAAGGCACGCAGCGAAGCAAAGTTTCCCTGGCTCTCGGGAAATACTTATGAAACCGCTACGGGAAAAACTCATTACCAGCCCTATTTCGTGAAACAAGTAGCCGGTGTTCGAGTTGGAATTCTCGGCCTAACCACACCGGGCATTCCTAACTGGGACAACCCACCAAACTACGCTGGCCTCAGTTTCCACGACCCTGTGGCTGAAGCGCGAAAATGGGTTTCGATCATGCGGGCAAGAGAGCGCGTCGATATCGTGATCGTCGCAATGCACATGGGCCTTGGTGAAGACCTCCGTACAGGAGAGAAAAATCCAGGCCAGGTTCCTCACGAGAATGAGGCAGTAATGATCGCGAAGACCGTACCCGGGATCGATGTGATCTTCATGGGCCATACGCATCGAGAGGTACCGTCGCTCTTCATCAATGGCGTTCTTCTTACCCAGGCTAATTACTGGGGACGGCACCTCGCGCGTGCTGATGTTTATCTGGAAAAGACTCCGGCGGGTTGGCACGTGTACGCGAAATCCTCCCGCACGATACCGACCGATGATCGAGTCGAACCTGATGCGGAGATTACGAAACTTGCCGAACCTTACGACCGCGAGACTCAAGCATGGTTGAATCGAGTGATCGGTGAATCAAAAGAAGAGTTGAATGCACGCCAGGCACGATTTCGCGACACCGCGATCCTCGATCTGATTCAGAAAGTTCAACTCGCAGCCGGTTCCGCAGACGTATCAATGGTGGCGAGCTTTAATGCTGATGCGCGCATTGCTAAAGGCCCGGTTACCGTGCGCGACATCGCTGGATTGTATGTTTATGAAAACACGCTCGCGGTACTTGAAGTCACCGGGCAACAACTAAAAGACGCTCTTGAGCATTCAGCGAAATACTTCAGAGATTACGAACCAGGCAAGACTGTGCCGGAGCTAATCAACGAAAAGATTCCTGCGTACAACTTCGATATAGCCGAAGGGGTGACTTACGAACTCAATATCTCAAAACCGGTTGGTCAGCGTATTCAGAATCTGCAATTCCGCGGTCAGGCGGTGAGGCCCGATCAAAAGTTCCGCCTGGCAACGAACAACTATCGCGTCAACGGCGGTGGCGGTTACTTGATGTACAAAGGTGCGCCGGTTGTTTATCGATCGAGCGAAGAAATCAGAGAGTTGATTATCGACTGGGTGGAACGGAACAAGCACATACCAACTGAACCCACGAACAATTGGCGCATCGTGCCTTGAGCGAACAGGCGCAGGAGCAGCGGACAGAAGCAGGAAAAGAAATCATGGTCAATTGTCATTTGATATTTGTCAATTCACATTTGAAGACCACCACGATCTAGACACCACCGACTTCATCTCGATGGTCTATCAATTTCAACCTAAAAGGCGGCCCCCTTGAACAACGCGGCGCGCGAAAGCGCGCGTTACCGCTGTTCCTGACCTAATCGCTGGATCTGCTTACGAGAGGTATTAGCCAATATGAAGAAAGCAGTTCTTTTCATTTTGCTCCTGTCCACCTCAATAGTTGGCCAAAGCAATAAGTCACCTGAACGAAAAACCGTCGCATTCGTCAACGTCAATGTCATTCCAATGGATAGAGAACGTGTGCTCGCGCGTCAGACGGTACTTGTGCGCGACGGAGTGATAACCGAAATTGGCGACGCAAAAAAAATAAAAATACCGACCGGCGCGCAAAGAGTAGATGGGACACGGAAGTTTTTGATTCCAGGTCTCATGGACATGCATGTTCATCTTTTCAGCGACGATGAGTTTCCTGATGCCCTTGCTGAAGATGAATTGAAGATCATGATTGCGTACGGAGTCACTACCATTCGACTGATGACTGGTACGCCTGAACAATTGGTTCTTCGTGAGAAGAGCAGTAATGGTGAGATCATTGCGCCAACTATCTACGCAGCGAGTCCACAATTCACCGGGCGCAAATCAACGAATGCTTATGTAGTTACAACCGAGTCGGAAGCCCGTGCCGCCGTAATTAAGTCAAAGCAAGATGGGTACGATTACATCAAAGTAACGACCTACCTTAAGCCGGAAGTCTATGAAGCGATCGTTGATGAGGCACGCAAACAAAACATTCGCGTGGTTGGACACGCTGACAGCAGATCGATTGGTTTGCAGCGCGCTCTTAAAGCTCAACAGCAAATCGAACATCTCGACTCCTACCTCGAAGCTCTGTTGCCTGAGAGTGCGCCCGTCAAAGGTTCCGTTTCCGATATCTATCTCTATAACCCGAAGAACTGGGAAAGCATTGACTACCTCGACGAAAGCAAGATCCCCGAACTTGCGCGGTTAACGGTCCAATCAAATCCGTTTGTGACGCCGACCCTTCACCTCTTCAAGTTCACCTTCGGCAAAGGCCGAACGGAGGAATCGTTCAAAGCCCAGCCTGATATTCGTTTTTACCCGCAGAAAGTTATCGATCTTTGGGCTGGCGTCAGTAAAAGGTATTTGGCGACCGCCGCGCCCATTGCGAAGCGTGAAAAATATATTGCCTTGCGAAACAGGATCGTTAAGGCGATTCATGACGCAGGCGGACATGTTATGGCCGGCTCTGACACGCCTGAGTGGCTGATGTTGTATGGCTACACGTTGCATCTCGAGCTGATAGATCTGCGCGACGCCGGATTGTCGAACTATGCTGCGCTCGAAGCAGCAACTCGCAACCCTGCACTGTTCTTTGAAGCGCTGGAAAAAGTTGGGACGATTGAAAAAGGAAAACGCGCAGACTTGGTGTTACTTGATGGCAACCCGCTAGACGACATTGCGAATACTCAGAGGCGCAGCGGAGTGATGGTTAAGGGGAAATACTACTTGCAGGTCGAGTTGAATCAATGGCTCGATCAAATCGCACCACGCTTCCAGCACGCACTTGATCAGGCTAAGTAACCAGGCAACGATAAAAGCGCTCAACGAATGTCCGATACGCTTCAGCTTGTCGTTGACTCGCCGCACACTCAAGCTTCGAGAAATCGCTCAACAAATGTCCGATACGCTTCAGCTTGTCGTTGAGCTGCGAGATCATTCAACGTCGCGCGTCGGCAGTTAGTACCCGCAACGAAGCGGTTGGGCGCAACGTCAAATCCCTCCGAGCTTGACCGCATGGTGCCTCAACGACAAGCTAAAGCATATCGGACATTCGCTTGAGTCTTTTCTGGGAGCTTGAACGCTGGTAGCTCAACGACAAGCTGAAGCGTATCGGACATTGGTTGAGCTTATCTTAAAAAGAAAACCAGAACGGCAACTCGAGGGCTCTGGGTTGCCGTTCTGGCTTGGGGAAGGAAACGACCTGGGTGATGCTCTCGCGGTGGTCGTTTCCTACGCGCGGGCTCGACTAATCACTGACGGCTAGTTTCTGCCAAGGGCGATTTCGACGCGTTCGTAACTTCGCTTGGGAAGCTCGATCTTCGACGAAATGATTGCCAGCTCGTTTTCGATCGACTTCTCTTCTCGCGACTTCATGAGCTTCTGGCCTTCCCGATCGCCTCCGGTCCAAATCTCTGCCAGGAAGTAGCGATTGCCATAGCGATGAAATACGAGCTTGCCTTGATCGTTGGCTGCTTTACTTGAAAGCCTTACGGTCATTGCGAACACGGATGCATCTTTCTGTCTCGCGCTTATCTTCACTACTTCGCCGGCGAGTGTGCTATCGGCGATGTTGTAATGACCGGCTGGTAAAGTCTTATTGCCTGCGACGAAATCGAACGGCACATCAGCACTGGACCTTCGCGACTGTGCGTTAGCCGAAGCAGCTGCGGTTACGAACGCGAGCGCCACAAACAGCAGCAACATCGTCGTTCCTCTAACAAGTTGTCTTTTCATGGTTTCTCCTTTTTGCGGGCATCGCGCGTTTTTTAGATTTTTTTGATTGCGACCCTTGCGCGTCCTGTTGCGACGGTCGTGCCACAGCGCTCTTTCCTGGAGCTTGCTCAGAAATGCCAATGAAACCGGGTTAAGGATTGAAACCGCGTCTACGGACTCGACGCATTTACTATCTGATTGGATAGCGCTGTTAACTGAATGGATAGGTTCTTGATTGTGTGCGGCTGAAAAATGCAACGTGCGAACAATCAGCATTCAAGCTTCATTGAAATAACTCAAGCTGAGTTGAAGGCAGGTGAGGAAGGGTGGTTTACCCCCGCTCAGATCCCGAACATTCAACTCCTGGAAACTGCTCAACTGATGTCCGATACGCTTCAGCTTGTCGTTGACCAACCGTGAACTCAAGCTCCCAGAAATTGCTCAAGCGAGTGTCCGATATGCTTCAGGAAGCTCTGATCAAGTCGACCGACTATTCAGTACCGTCCGCGGTAGCGGATGGCCACGAGTCAACGTCATGAGCGTACAGGTGCTACTAATATCGTCG
>DATJKB010000619.1:0-12222 GCA_035491875.1 Pyrinomonadaceae bacterium
CGAGGCGTACATCAGGTACGAACCTTCATTGCCTACATAGGCCAGGCGACGCGTTGCCAGCGGACCGCCCTCGGGCGAAATCAAAGCGCCACTCCACCTGATGCGAATTGTTATCGGTTGATTTGCCGGCATAACCTGGCCGAGGTCGATGCGAACATTCGGGCCCAGGGCACCGACACCAACAGCGTCTTGAACGAAGCCGGTCAGAGCCTTACCATTCATTTCAATGCTCTCAACCTTCAACGAGCCGTTCAACTCAAATACAACTGAGCGAGTGGCGTCGATCGGCACAAAGGTAATGTCCGCGCCGGCGCGAAGCATGTGCTGATCGGGAATAATCTGTGCTTCGATTCGATAGTTTGTAACGTCAAACCGGCTGGCGGCCTGCTGGGGAGCTGGTTGCTGTGCGCTGATTCCTGCTGCCAGGCCAATCAAAAGCGCCAGACTCGACAGGGCAGGGAAGATAGACTTGATTCTCGACATAGCTCTTAAGTTTCTGCGAACGATTATACAGCCGTCCTACTGGCAGGCGTCACCCTGCAAGGACTATTAAACCCATTAGCGAGAGAGCTTTTTTAGGTTTTTCAGGCACGCTCGATACGACTAACGGGCGGGCTTTTTGTGCTCTTTCGAGTGTTTTGGATGGTAAGAAAGTGCGGGCGGTTGTACCGGAAGACGAGTTTTGGGTTCGCCGCTTTTGGGGCAAGCAGCATTGGCTTATGGATCGCGATGGTTCGATAAACTTCAGGTTTCGGCCACGAGGTTCTGAACGAAGGTGGCAGCGGATTCAGTCCCGTTCGCGGTAGCAAATGGCCATGACTCAAGCGAGGATTAGTACAACGTGATGGGGTGCGTCGTGGCCATCCGCTACCGCGAAGTAATAATGGCAGAGATCAGTTTGGATCTTTGCATTGAATACATCAGCCGTCGTCGATTTCTTGGTACTCATTGGGCCTACACAAGCGCTGTTCGTTGCCTTGACACGGTGGTGCACAGAGAATACAGTCGCAACCACGCTAGCGAGCGTCAACTGGTTTTCGCGGATGTCCGCGAGCCGCACCGGTGAACTCCAAAGATTAAAGTAGTCTCCCTCCTTTGAACTCGGCAGCAACCCGTGTGCGCCGCCAGCATTACGCGGATTTGGAGTGCGCCGGCCTGTCGGCGCTTTTGGTCGGCACGGTTGCAACAGAGTACAGCGGCGACAGGTCGCCGCACCCCAAAGTACGCCCGCTACAAACCAGGACATCACCTACAATTAGAAGGAGTTTGATTTATGAGACGCGTCTCAAGGCTTTTGTTTCCGCTCTTAATCTGTGCCCTCGCTGTTATTAACGGTCAAGCACAGACCACGCACAACCCGCGCGTCGACTTCAAAGAAACCACTTTGAAGAACGGCCTCCGCGTTTTAACTATTGAAGATCATTCCGCCCCGGTTATCGCAATTTCCGTCTCCTACAAAGTGGGGTCGGCAAATGAGCGGGAGGGACGCACCGGATTTGCACACCTCTTTGAGCACATGATGTTCAAAGGATCAGAGAACATTGGTTCAGGCGAACACTTCATTCTCGTTTTCAACAACGGTGGAACGATGAACGGAACCACTAATGCCGATCGCACGGTTTACTTCGAAGCGTTGCCGGCGAACCAACTCGACCTGGCCCTGTTTCTCGAAGCCGATCGCATGCGCAGTCTTGAGATCAACAAAGAGAACCTGGATAACCAGCGAAACGCTGTGCAGGAAGAGCGACGGTTAGGCGTAGACAATCAGGCGTACGGCAAAACTTTCGAAAAACGGACGGAATTGCTTTACGACAACTTCGCCTACAAACATACGACGATCGGATCGATGGACGATCTCAATGCCGCGAGCGTTGAAGACGTCACGTCGTTCTTCAAGATGTACTACGCGCCCAATAACGCAGTACTCGTCCTGGTAGGCGACTTCAAAACCGCCGAGGCTCTCGCAAAGATCCGAAGCAACTTTGAAGGCATTCCTCGTCAACCTGATCCACCCGCTGTGGATCTGACTGAGCCTCAACAGAAAGCCGAACGGCGTGCGAGCCTTGATGATGTTCTGGCACGTGCCGCCCGCGTCGATATCTCGTTCAAGGCTGTTCCCGGCAACTCGGCGGATTTTTACGCGCTGTCGGTTTTGTCGACGGTGTTGCAGGGTGGCCAAAGCTCTCGCTTGTATCAAAAGCTGCTCAAGGAAAGAGAGATGGTCGCGGCCGTGGGTGGATTCATGGACGAGAGGCGCGGTGTTAGCGCATTGAGTACCTTTGCGACACTTCGACCGGGCATCAAGACTGAAGATGTCGAAGCGGCAATCTACGCCGAAATAGAACGACTGAAAAAGGAACCGATCGCAGATTGGGAATTGCAGAAGGCCAAGAACAGTAATAAGCGAAACTTCATCGAAGGTTTACAGAGTTCGCTGAACCGCTCAGTTACGCTTGGTCAACTCACGGCCTACTACGGCGACCCAAACCTGATCAATACGCGGCTCGACAAGGTTGCGGCTGTTACCAAGGAGGATGTGCAGCGAGTAGCGAACAAGTATCTCGCAGACACGAACCGCACAGTTGTAATCACGATGCCGGCAAAACCAAAATCCACCACGAGCGCCTCGGGGCAGTAAGGAGTTAACCATGAGAATCAATAACTATCAAAGGAACATTGCGATGACATTGGCCGTAATTGCGCTGGTGTCGTCAGTTGTCTTCGGTCAGGTTCCCGCCCAGGCGCCACAGTCAACAAAAGGTGCGGTTATTAAAGGCAAGGCGCCAGTCAACAAAAACATCCTGAAGGTGCAGCTACCTAAGGCCCAGGAAGCGACACTAACGAACGGCTTAAGAGTAGTTTTACTTGAGAGCCACAAGATCCCTACGTTCACAATGCAGATGGTCGTACTCAGCGGCGGGCTTTCGGATCCGGCAGACTACCGCGGTCTCGCTTCATCGACTGCGTCACTGATTCGGGAAGGCACGGCAAAGCGCTCAAGCAAAGATATAGCCGAGCAGGTCGACGCGATCGGGGCATCGATATTTTCAAACTCCGGTCTTTCGTCAATGACGAGCACCGTTACAGTTGGCGGACTTGTCGAGAATATGGATCAAATTCTCGACATCTTCGCTGACGTCGTGAGGAATCCTTCGTTTCCTCAAGCAGAGATAACCAAGTATAAAACCCGTACGCTTGCTTCTTTGCAGTTGCAAAGAACGAGTCCACAGTTTCTCGCGCAAGAGCAGTTCAGCAAGGCGATCTATGGCGATCATCCAGCGGGCCTGGTGTCTACACCTGCAGAGTCGATCAAGAAACTCACGACCGCTGATCTGGCAAAGTTCCATTCCACCTACTATCGACCGAACAACGCGATCCTGACGGTAGTCGGCGATGTAACGATGAAGGGCATTTTGCCGGCGATTGAAAAAGCGTTTGGAGATTGGCAGAAAGCAGACGTGCCGGCAACAACGATTCCGCCGGCGCCTGCCCAGTCAGCTGCCAAGATCTTTCTAATTGATCGACCGGGTTCGGTGCAGACGGTTCTTCAGCTGGGAACTCTGGGAATCGAACGGACTAATTCCGACTACTTTGCCGTGTTGCTCGCTGACCGAATATTAGGCGGTGGACCATCGGGTCGGCTGTTTTTGAATCTTCGCGAAGACAAGGGCTACACCTACGGGGCCTACAGTAATTTTGGAGGCTCGAAGTTTCGCGGCACTTGGGTTTCTAGTTCAGAGGTGCGCACAGACGTCACCGAAGGCGCAATGAAGGAGTTCATGTATGAACTAAATCGACTTCGCGACGAGCCTGTAACAGCCGATGAGCTCGAGAATGCGAAGCGTGCAATTGTCGGGAGCTTTGCACTGTCGCTGGAATCACCGCAGGCATTGTTGGGGAATATCGTCACGCAGAAGCTCTACAACCTGCCGGCCGATTACTGGGATACGTATCCCCAGAAAATTGCTGCGATCACTGTTGCCGATGTTCAGCGCGTTGCGCAGAAGTACATCGACAAGGACCATCTCCAAGTGGTTGCAGTTGGCGATGCTTCGAAAGCTCGGGAGATCCTTGCGCGATACGGAACCGTCCAGGTTTATGACACGGATGGCAAACTGATTGGAGGCGTAGAGAATAATAAGTAAGTTCTCTCTGCTCTAAAATAATTTGGGCGCCAGTTCTTGCTGGCGCCCTTTCCATTGAAAGCACATACGACTTCACCAAAGACATACATCACAGCTCATAGGCTCGCACCTAATTTGTTCCATTGACACCACCCGCTTCAGCGGCGTGGAGTTTCGCTTGGACACAGCCTCTGAAGCCTGCGCCCCACGGCTTCCTTCTTTTTTGACTTTAACGCGTTGCTAGTAGCTCTCTCACAATGTCACTGGCCGAATTTGGCCGACCCATTCGTCTAACATTCTTCCTCATCTGGTCCAGGCGCTTGTTGTCGTCAAGGAGACTATCAATCTTGAATGCCAGTGCGGGAAGGTTGTTGCATCTGATTGCTACGCCTTCTTCAAGCAAATGATCTGAATTGCGTTCTTCCTGTCCCGGAATCGGATTGACGATCACCATTATCAATCCCTTCGCCAAAGCTTCTGATGTCGTGAGTCCCCCGGGCTTGCCGAGAATGAGATCGGCCGCAGACATGTATTCGTCCATCTCAGTTGTGTAGCCGACGATCTTCACGTCCACCTTTGATCTAATCTTGCTGGCCTTCACTAACGAATCCAAGCGCGACCGCAGTTCTTCATTCCGACCCGCAATGGCGATCACCTGCGCCTCGTGACGAAGTTCCATCAACGATGTGAGCACATGTTCGATCGAGTCGGCGCCGAAGCCGCCAGCTGACATCAGTATTGTGGTCCGATCCGTCTTCAACCCATGCTTGCGACGCATTTCAACCTTATTCTTGCGCTCCGCAAAAACAGGATCGATAGGAATGCCCGTTACCGATATCTTCGCAGCAGGAATACCAAGGCGCTCGAGATGCATGCGTGTTTCCTCGATTGGTACGAAATAACGCGTGTAGTTATGGCAGAGCCACATTGCGTGAATGTCGAGATCGGTCACGACGATGGCTGGTGGTCGTTCTATCCGTTCCTTTGCTTTCAACCATGAGATTATTTCGGCCGGAAGAAAATGCGTGCACACAGTGAGGTCAGGCTTGTATTGTTTCAGCATCTTCACGAACGGCCGTGTGTTTAGACGATCGAGCGCCAGCCGTCGCCGTTCTTTCTTCCACGGCTGATCGAGATAGTCGTATAACCAGCCGAGCATTTCCGGTGCGCTGTTAACCATCTCAAGATAGGTTTGCGAGTAGAAATGGCGAAAGACCTTGTTGGTGTAATCGAGAGTGTCAACGTGACGAACCTGTTGGGCCGCATTCAGCTTGATGAATGCGAGCCTTAACGCCTCGGCGGCACGAACGTGCCCGGCGCCGGCAGAAGCAGAAAGGATTAAGACGCGATTAAACATGGGATTAGAATAGCAATACTAAGACGATTTCGGATTTCGGATTTCAACTTTATATAGTTGCAGGTTTCGGTTGAACTTGCTCAATGCCGGCGATACCCTGTCACAAGCGAGCGCTGGTTCAAAAGCAGGAAATCCGAAATCCGAATTCCGAAATCGTACCGCACCTTTTGGAACTCAAGCGTAGTTGAAGTGTGAACTCAATGCTTTCTTTCACCTCTCCCTTTTTTAGAAACCCAACCCCAAGGAGACTAAATCAAATGCCCTTCAGGCGATTGTTCATGCTCTCGGCTCTTTTCATCCTGACCTGTGGATCCGCTTACGCCCAGCAACCCGGCCCCCAATTCTGGCGCCGTCTCAGCTGCGAACCATTTGAAGGTCGCAACAAACTTGAAGCGCTTGAGCTGAAGTACGAAACACTCCTGATCAAAGGCTTCACTAGAATTACAACCGTCGAAATTTCCGGCATAAGAATCGACGCCGTCGACGTTCGCGACACTCGAACAGGCGCGCGGGCGATGGGCGTTATTGTGTCGATACGTGAAGCGGGCGAGCGACCGCGGGACGCGCGTGCTCTAATCGATTACGACGAACTAGATCCGCTACTCAAAGCGATCGATGCGGCGTCGAAGATTGGTGAACCGGAAACACGCTTAGTCGGTTTTGAAGCTCGCTACAAGACGATTGGTGATATGGAACTGGTAGTCTTCCGCCAGACCCGCACAGGAATCGCGGTCACGCTCACAGTGGGCTTGTGCGATAAGATCACAGAGTCGATGACTCTCGATGAACTGGCAAAATTCCGCGCGATGATCGTGGAGGCGAAAGCGCGGCTTGATGAGATCAAGTGACCCGTCTTGATTTCGGATTTCGGAATGCGGATTGAGCCGCAGATCTTCGCAGATGAACACAGATCAATAAAGAGAGAATGAATTAATACAAAGAGTTTCGCGACAAACCTACTCGAAGAAGCGACTGGGTTTAGGACGTGATTTGATCTGTGTCTATCTGCGAAAATCTGCGGCTCAATAAATCCGACAACCGAAATCACGCTACGGTCGACTCAGAGTGCCGAAGAACTCAATGTCGATTTGATCGTCGTACAAACCTGCAAAGGTGCGATCGACCGGAGTGAAAGTTAAGCCGTCTTTCGAAGGGATCAGTCGGTAGGTTTTTGGCGAAGGTGCGACAGTGAATGAATAGTTGCCGTTGGCATCTGTTGTTGACGCGAGCACGCTACCCGAAGGACTAATCAACACAATCACTACATTTGCGATGCCGACTTTGTTCGCATCAACTACGCGGCCAGTGATCTTGATGATCGCGCGCAGGCGTGATGCCGCAGCTCGCGCAGAGTCTTCAGTAGAGGTAGTTGGCGGGTTTGCTGGTGTCGATTCAGGTGAAGCCGTTGGTTCAGGTGATGGTGACGCAGCGCTTGTTGGAACTGTGTTTGTCTCCGTAGGCTTGGTTCTTACGTTCTCAATGGCGGTGTCAGGCGTCGGCGCAGCAGCCGCAGGTTTGTATGAATTTGAGGTATCAGTTGACGGCGTGGGCTCAGGGCTCGCATTCGCTGACGCCGTAGTTGGCGCTGCCGCTACGGACCCAGTCCCAATCTTTTCATCAAGGCCTTGAAGAGAACCGTTAACGCGTTTGTAGACTTGCTCAATAGTGGCGCGACGAATGGTGTCGGTATTTCCAGCTTTATAACTAAGAATGTAATTCTCCAGTGCAGCCGCATCGTTGCCAGACTGTTCGAGCGCGGCACCGAGATGCCAGGTTGCTGTCCGCCACGCTGGCGTACCGTTCGGTAAACCTGACACCGCAGTCTTCAAGAGGGTGAGCGCCGGTTCATACTTCCCTTGATTAAAGAGCGACCAGCCCATCAATTCGTCACTTCGGCCGCGAAGAATATCGCCGAGTATCGAGCGCGGCGCATCTGCGACATCCGGCACATTTCCGGACGCGATTGCCTTGGCTCGAAGTTCACGGAACTCATCGGCCTGAACGGCCAGTGACAACGCGGGAATATCGAGCCCCTCTGCGGCGGACTTTTTCGCTTCCTCTGCTAATTCGAATGCGGTTGCAAAACCCAATCCGTTTCTCAAGAGCCGGCTTGACGCATAGCTCTGACGGAATGTGCGTCGCTGGTCTGTGCCCGATGCGAACTCGCGCGCAGCCGCAACAACTGCTGCTTCGTCGATCTTTTGCGAGTCGGACGGGGTGAGTGCGTTTGCAAAGACGAGCAAGTCTTTCAATACCTTCGCGCTTGCCGCAGTGTCTGCCGCCGTGTTTTGGTAGATGCTGGCTCGACGTTCCGGCGCCAACAGGTCGATGAAGTTTTCGTTCGCTGCCGGAAATCGGCCAGCCAGCCGGGTTTGAATCTGGCCACCAGTTATAACGAACGATTCGCGCAACACTTCCAGCGCCTCATCGTAAAGACCCATTGAACTGAGCACGTTGGCAAGCTCATAGTTCAGCGTCGGAAACTTTCCATACTGGCGCACATAACGCAAAGATCTTTCTGCGTCGAGCGGTCGTTTCAAACCAATGAACGAACGAGCGAGCGCAACCTGGGCCCACGTGTAGCGAGGCTCTATCTCAACAGCCTTACGAGCGAACTCAAAAGCTTTATCGAACTTTTCGTGAGCGGCAAACCAGTATGCGGCGCCTGTGAGAAGTGCAAGATTGCGGGGATCTTCAGCCAGCGCTGCGTCTAAGCGGGTATTGGCTTCATCGGTTCTCCCGAGCTCAAGCAGAGACAGAACAGTACCCGTTGCAGCCGGTTTGTCTTTTGAATCGATCTTAAGTTGTTCTGTGTAGAGGGCGAGCGCCTCTTCTGGTTTGCCAAGGCCGCGATTGAGATCGGCCAAACTATTGCGCGCGACTCGTGAGTTCGGATCCACTTCTAACAGTCGTTTGTAGGCCGCAGCTGCTTCATCCAATCGCAGGCTCAAGTGCAATCCCAGAGCATATACCCGATGAGCCTCAGCAAGATCAGGAGCAGTTTTCACTATCTGTTCGGCGATGCGCGAAGCCTCATCGCCTCGTTCGATGCCCAAATAGAACGACGCAACTGACAGCAATCGCTTGGGATCACTCCCGAACTTCGTCTCAATTGCTTGCGCCGCTTTGAACGCCGACGCCGGCTCATTGCGCAGGTACAAGTTCATCGGGATCTGAGCGATCACTCCGCTGAACAGCTGGTCTGACATCGTGGCATCGGTCTCAGCAATTGCTGTCAGCAGATCGTCAACACCCTTCGGATCTCCATTCTTGAGTTTCTGATCTCCGAGAGCAGCGTGCGTGCTGATCAACAACTCTATCGCTCGCGGACGTGCTTTCGAGTTCGGATGGGTGGCTAAGAACTCCTTGAGTTTGATTGCGCGCTTGTCGAGTGGAAGCGTAAGTGTTAACTCAACCTCTTCTGCTTCAGCTTCATCATCGACGGGAGGCGCATTCTTCTTCGCGCCGGCGACGGAACGAGCAGGTGTGTCTGTTGCAACGTTAGCGCGTTTCGTCGCATTCGGTTTAGCGCGCGAATTCTTCGGCTTCGGTTCTTCCGTCGGAGCTGAAGTTTCATTCGGTTTGATTACCGCAACCGGTTCGACAGCGGGAGGCTCGCTCACTACCCGCGGTCGAGTTTTTGCAGCATCATTTACTGCAACCTGATTTTCACCCGGCGAAGGTGACGACAATTCAGGACTCGCGGCTGCAACGACGGTTGGTCTCTGGAGATCTACGGCCCTGAAGCCGAGTTTCTGGCCCAGAACGTCGACGAAGTGAGTTACGCCAAGGCTCACAGCTTCACTAAACTCGCCGGTCTCAATAGGAGCCTTCATGCGTTGGGCCACGTCGCCGAGCACGCCGTCAGGCAGTACCGGTTGGACCATGCGACTAAACTGAGTGAATGAAGTCCGCGAATTTACTGACACCACGAGCAGCAAGCTCTGGCTCCCGCTTGAACGCGCGCCGATATTCCATTTGGTTGCGAGTCGCCGGGAGAATTCGAAAACGTCAGTGTCGCCGGTGTTCTCAACGGTCGCGATGTAAAAATCGATTTTGCTTTGGGTTTTGAAGTTCTCGAGTAACGTTTCAAGCCGATTGCGCGTGTTCTCATCAAGCACATTCGCGAAGTCGCTGACGTGAGCACTGGGAGCGGGATATTGTGACTGTGTTTGAGCGTGCTGGTTTATATTAGCCAGGCAAAACGCCAGCGCGATGAAGATAGCTATCAGGCCGTACCTGAGGGACGATTGGGATGCTTTCATGGTATCCGAATAGTTCTAAGACTGAATCTGGAATTGCGCCAATAGAGCCAGGTTTATGAAGCTTTGGGGGGACGATTCGCGGCCATGATACCATCGCATTCCGTTGGTAGCGAGAGTACCCCAGCCATGCTCAATTAGTTGGTGAACGGTCAGTATCCCGTTACACAGGAGATCGGGGCCCAGGGTATCCAGACCCGTCGGTACCGCGTTTCGCTACGGTTCGCCGCGATTGAGTGACGGCTCAACAGATCATAAACACACCCGCACACACATGAGCGAACTGGACGAAGCATGGGCGGCCGCCCTTCGTGAAGCTGAACAAAAAGCGCGTCTTGCTGGACGACGCGACGTGGCGGAGTATCTGTCGCTGAAGAATTCGAATGATCTGTTGCGACAGGCCGGCATCGACTGGCTTCTCGAACGTTTCACCGCGCTCGCCGGTCAGGCAAATCGCGGGGGCGCGAGTATTCAGATTGCGAACGTCGCCGGCCATCGTTTTAAAGTCGCAAACTCGACTATGGTCGGCAAGCTCCTCACACTCACCAGCGGCGTTAGGACTCTATACGTGGAAGCAGGATGGCCGCGGGTCCCACGCGACGGAATAGTGCGCGGGGGTGGTTTGGCGTGTGCAAACATTCGTCACCTCGGTATCAAAGCAAAAAGCGACGAGTTGCAACTACTCAAGTCGAACAATGGCGTTCCTGCCTGGTCACTTACTTCCAGACGAAGAAAGCATCATTTGCTCGAAGCTGATGTGCGTGAACACATCGAGATCCTCATCGACAGGAAGTAGGCGAATGTCCGAAATCGGACAGCTTGTGAGCAGCTCAACGAATGTCCGATACGCTTCAGCTTGTCGTTAAGGTTCCTTCCATTCAACCTGGTAAGAACGAGAGACTCGTCAGCGGAATAGTGGAGCAGTGGGGAAGATCACAGCTGGAACTATTGCAGAGGAACGGTCCGCAGATTTCGCTGACTTTGAGGGTTGAGTATAGGGAGCGTCGACGACAAGCTGAAGCGTATCGGACATTCGTTGAGCCGCTTAAAAGTTGACTGATTTCGTCGGCGGCTGCACCTTTTCGCGCGCACCAGCCCCATCAGTAACCGTTCGTTTTCCTGCCTGCCTCCCGTCTTCGGAAGCTTTTGCTAAGCAAAATCACAACCTGAATCAAACGCCCACGCAAGGCACGGGGGTTGCCAAAAGATGTCTGGCGAAGACGCTACTTGGACGAATCCCCAGAGCTGGCGTTCGCGAAACCGGTGTTACCGGGACCGAAATTTAGGAGACAAATAAATGTTCAAACGCACCACACTGAAGTTTTCAATCTTGAGCGCAGCATTCCTGGCGTTGTGCTTGCCGGCGATCGCGGCCGCTCAATGGGGACGCTATCCGGACAATCGTTATCCGGACAATCGGTATCCTGATAATGGCCGGTACGATGATCGCTACGCGCGCGATTCAGCTCAGCGGCTTGACCGTTTGGCGAAGGATTTTGAGCGCGACATGGATCGAGCCCTTGATCACAGCCGCGTGAATGGTTCGCGTCGTGAAGATGCGATAAATGATCTCGTTCATGACTTTCGTCGTGCCGCAGGCGATTTCAAATCTCGCGTTGGCAACGGCCGAGATTTAGATCGTAGCTACAACGAAGCGCGGCGAGTTGTACAGCTTGGTGATGCGGTCGAACGCCAGGCGCGTCCGCGCTGGTTCGATTCGCGACTGTCTTCGGAGTGGTCACAGATTCGTCGTGAGCTACAGACCATCGAGAACATCTATGGTATCCGTGGTAATCGTGGACGCGTCGACGATATCTATCGCGACCGACGCAACGACGACATTTATCGTGACCGACGCAACGATGACATTAATCGTGACCGTAACCGAAGCAACAATGATTGGCTACGTCGACTTCCGTTCCCACTTCCGTATTAACCCGCCATCCCTTATCTGCTTTGTAGTACCTTTCTTTAAAAGCCTCGGTCACACCGACCGGGGCTTTTGCCTGAGAAGCAATCATTGATCAGTTGTCATTTGCCATTTTTCATTTGTCATTTTGGAAACGCGTCTGCGGTTGGTCCAAATGAGAATTGATAACTGTCAAATGATAATTGACCAATGATTGCTGCTTACTTTCGCTTTTCAAAAACCGGATCGAATGAGCGGGTGGTTTGTTCAGTCACACTCGGCACCGGTTCAGCTAATTGTCGCAGATGCCCGTCGCTTAGTTCTTTGGTGTCTTTTTGTTTCTTATCGATTTCGCCGGCTGTCTTACGGACGCGACTGCGACTGATTAAGAGCCAAACTAGAACGCCTTCGATTGCGGTCATCAATGCGAAGCTCAGCAGAGTGATGAACAAGATGATGCCGATGTCGAAATGGAGTTCTGCCTTCATTAGCGCCATTAGACCCATGATCGCGCCCAGACCCACAATGAAGACACTTACGATCGCCCAAACAAGAGAGTCAGGAAATAGT
>DATJKB010000620.1:0-8722 GCA_035491875.1 Pyrinomonadaceae bacterium
ATTAACAGCAATCTCAACGGCACCAACCTGCAGAGTCGGTTAGTTTGTTTCATTCAACGTGTTGGATTCGTTCAAGACTCCCCAAGTCCTAACTTGTTACCCTGCGTGAATCAGTTTGAGCTACAAGGAGAAATAATGAGACGTCGCGAATTTTTGGTTGCCGGTTCAACAACGGCAGCGCTAATGATGTCAACGAACATGATTCCTACAGTAGCCATTCCCACGGAGAGTACGTCCGAGTTTTCGGATGACAAGAAGTTGACGCCGCCAGCCGATGGTTCGATTCCTGTCGCCTTCGCTATTTCGAGAGGCGCAACGATGATCGACTTTGCGGGACCGTGGGAGGTTTTTCAGGATGTAGTAGTCAGAGGCTCTTTCGACGCGTTTAAGCTTTATACGGTTTCTGAAAAGACGGAGCCAATCGTCGCCTCGGCCGGAATGAAGATCGTACCTGACTACACTTTTGAATCGGCTCCGGCCCCAAAAGTAGTGGTGATCCCAGCCCAGGCCGGCTCGCAAGCTCTGCACGCGTGGCTACGCAAAATCGTAGATTCCACCGACATCACAATGTCCGTTTGTACCGGCGCGTTTCAACTTGGCCGAGCTGGACTGCTATCCGGCAAAGAGGCAACAACTCATCACGACTTTTTTGAGCAGTTTGCCAAAGCCTTTCCCGACGTGAAGTTGAAACGGGGGCTGCGGTTTGTTGAAGGACCGAAGATCTCTACTGCCGGTGGACTAACTTCAGGAATCGATCTCGCACTTCGAGTTGTCGAGCGCTACTTCGGCAGAGCAACTGCGGAACAGACCGCGTTCTACATGGAATACCAGAGCAAAGGGTGGATCGTTTAGCCATTCAGTTACCATTTGCGCATTCAGTACTGTTCGCGGTAGCGGATGGCCAAGACTCAAGGTGCGGAGTCACTCGTTAAGCATACGGCAGTTGAGCGTTGACCATCCGCTACCGCGAACGGTACCGAATACGCAAACGGCACTGAATGGATCCATCTACAAGGAGACAGGTATGATTGTTCGAAACCCAAGCCTCTGTTCACTTATAGCGGCACTCGTTCTGTTTGGTTGTGCTATCCCAGCTACCGCGCAGAACGCCTCACCCAGTCCCGATGCAGTAATTCCCCTGGAAGGTCTTGACCCGGTCGCGCTCACGCAGGGAAAAGAAGTTCAAGGCGACATGAAGTACAAGGTCAAACGAGGCCAATTCGAGTACATCTTTGCAAGTGCCGAGAACCAGGCAACGTTTGAAAAGGACCCGACCCGCTATGAGATCCAATTGGATGGACATTGTGCACGGATGGGAGCCCCAATCACCGGAAATCCCGATCTGTATCTAGTCCACAATAGTCGCATCTACATTTTTGGCTCGGAGGAATGTCAAACGCTTTTCAAGGCAACTCCTGAGAAGTATCTCGAGGTTCCACCCCCTCCAAAATCTCCACCCACCATCGAGATGATTAAACGAGGACAGCAGCTTATCGCGAAGGCGGTCGAAGCATTAGGTGGGGGATCAAAGCTGGATCAACTCGTCAGTTTTCAAAGGAAGGATCTGAGAGCAGATCAAATCAAGAATACTCTGCTGCTAACTTTCCCGGATGGAGTGAGACAAGAGATCATCAGACCAACCTTCACCCTGGTTTCAGTCGTTACGCCATCAGAATCCTTCTTGCTGGTAAATAATTCCGCGCAGCCGATGTCTGAGGCCGGTCGATCAGCACTACATAAAGAACTAAACCACGAGTTAATTGTGCTACTTCGAGCAAGAACGCGACCCGAGTTTAAGGCGTGGTCCACAGGAAGCGATACGGTCGGAGAAACGGCAGTGGAACGCGTCGACGTTGAACTCCCAGGATCCACGACAACGCTCTCGATTGATCCGGCAACAGGGCGCGTGCTTAGCCAGACATATCGTGGACGCGCGCTAGGTGGGGTGTTTGGCGAGATCGTGATTACGTATTCCGACTTCCGTACGATCGAAGGATTGTTGTTGCCATTCAAGACAACTGCAACCTTAGGTGGGCAGCCTGTGCCTGCCCTATCAACAACAGTCGAAGCGGTGACAATCAATGGTCCAATCGACCCTGCCACGTTCAAGAAACCGAAATCGCCGCCGTCAAATTAATCATGATGTACTTAAAGGAATTCTATTCTCAGGCGGGCAAAACGATCGCGGTCCTTGCGCTGGCGTTGTTCCTGACAACAATGACGGCTTCGGCGCAATCGTCTGACTGGACCCAATGGGGTGGTCCACAACGGAACTTCAAATCAGAGTCAAAAGGCCTGGCCACAACGTGGCCTGAAACCGGACCACGGCGTTTGTGGCAAAGAGAGCTGGGAGAAGGATATTCCGCAATTGTCGCCGATCGCGGAATGTTATTTACCATGTACCGGAAAGGCGAGAACGAAGTCGTCATCGCTCTCGACGCAGCAACTGGGAAGACCATGTGGGAATACAGTTATGCTGCACCGTTCTCAGCCGAGTACGATATGACAAATGGTCCTGGGCCTCACGCAACGCCGTTGGTAACCGGTAACCTGGTGTTCAGTTCTGGAGCTACGGGCAAGTTACATTGCGTCGATAGAAAGAGTGGCAAGCTCTTATGGTCGCACGATCTCCTCAAAGAGTTTCACGGCAACGTTCGCGTCAATGGTTACTCTTGTAGTCCCATTGCTTACAAAGACAAGATCATCATGATGGTCGGCGGACCAGCTAGTTCGCTTATCGCTTTCAATCAGAAGGACGGCGCAGTAGCCTGGAAGAAGCACGACTTCAGGAACTCGACGTCTTCTCCGATCGTGGTAAGTGTCGATGGTCAGGATCAACTTGTGGCGTTTATGTGGGGTGAAGTTGTCGGTGTCGATCCAATTAACGGCAATTTGTTATGGAGTCATCCTCATCCGGTTGAGCACGGCTTGAACACAACCACACCTGTTTGGGGTTCCGTCAATTTACTCTTTGTCTCAAGCGGATACGACGGGGGCAGTCGGGTCATCAAACTCAGTCGCAACGGAGACAAAACAACAACCGAAGAGTTATGGGCGCATCGGTTAATGCGAGTTCATTTTACGAATGCGATTCGGGTGGGAGATGTTGTTTATGGTTCGAGCGGCGATTTCGGACCCGCGCCTTTCACAGCCATAGATGTCAGAACGGGTAAAGTCTTGTGGCGCAATCGCACTTTTCCGCGGGCGTCATTTATCTTTGCTGATGGCCGATTCATAATTCTTGACGAAGACGGTCAGCTCTTGCTTGCCACTGCCACATCCGAAGGCTTGACTGTGACGTCGAAAGCGCAACTCCTTAATGGTCAATCCTGGACTGTGCCTTCCTTAGCCGGCACACGACTTTACTTGCGCGACAGGAAAAACGTTATGGCAGTGGACCTCGGTGGCCAATAATCACCAGAAGAACATCCACAGATTACGCAGATTAAGAGCTTAGACGGCTAAGTTGAGTAATGCGGCTTTCCCTGCTTCAAGGTGAGCACGTAAACCTTATTGCTCAACTCAGCTGTCTAAGCTCTTAATCTGTGTAATCTGCGTAATCTGTGGATAACTTTTTTACTTATTCGCAACAGCCATCTGTCTGAAGGCACCCGGCGTTAGGCCAGTGACGTTTTTGAAGACCCTGGTGAAGTGACTTTGATCTGCGAAACCAGCAGAGAGAGCAACGCTGACCAGGTCGGTTTCCGGCAGAGCCAACTGTTTGCACGCATAGGTAACCCGAAGTTTCTGCACGTATTCCCCGATCGTTTGCCGGTGAACCGTTCGGAACACGCGCGACAGATGAAACGGGTGAACTCCAATCTCATTGGCAATGTCTTGCACTCTCAAGTTATTGCGAAACTCCTCATTGAGAAGCTCCATAGCGCGAGCGAACCATGGCGGGCCTTGGCCTGTCTGTTCTCTGATTGTTTTCATGCGTCCCACAATCGCCAGCATCTCGAGCACGAGACCTTCAATGGTTAGCATCGAACACGCGTCCATCTGTTTGTGCTCGCGATAAAGTCGTATCGCCAGCCACGCCAAATCACCTTCATGAAGACTCGAGTCAAGGTTTCCGGCACCCAGGCATTCTCGTAACCGCTCCATCCACTCAGGCCTAACTTCCACGCTAAAGAAGCGGCCACCACTCGGTCCGATCTCGTCAATGTGCGTTGTTTCGGGAGGATGAAACATCACGCTGAGCGGCTTGTAAGTGATTTTCCTGGGCCCAAACTGCTCCCAGTAGTTACCGTTCAAGAGCAGACAGAAATAAGCCAACTCGTGAGAGTGGCGAGGAAGTTTCCGGGCGGTTTCGTGCCTAAGCTCAGAGAGAATTAATCCGGAGCTTTGTTGCTTGCGCAAGACTTCGCCATAAAACTGTCCAGGTTGAAGATTTTGATTAGTTGCCATTTCACCGCAAACCCAGAGATGGTGATGATCGACGCGGGAGACTGCCAGGTTAGGAGCAATGCAGGAAGCTTAAATATCGCGCACCCAGGCGAGTCTTAGCCAATGTGTCCCGGTCTCTTCCACGGCCTGATGGAGGAAACGTCGAATGCGTTCGATGAGTTCTCGGAACTATGTTAATTATTGTTAAGTTTTGAGGTAATCATTTGCTCTTAGTGCGAGACTGTGCCTGAAAAATCGCATCTCGCGCGAGTCGGAAGTATTTTCGTTCGTGTTGGTTCGTGTGACTTCGTGGATTGTCGTCCTTGTTTTTCGCCAAACGGAACGATCCACGAACTCACACGAACTAGACACGAAAGTCGTTACCACCGGAATCGACTTTTGAGGGAAAGCTTTAGTGCGATAGTCTTAGGATTCCCTGCGTTTACCTCGCGACTCGCGCAGGATGTTTGGTAACAGCTCAATCACCAGCGATTACGACGCAGCCATCCGCGCCGCGCTGTTCTTAATCCTCAGAGGTAGCCATGAACAAACGAATCGTCCTGTCCTCTTCACTCACCGTTCTGCTGACTCTCCTCTTGCTACTGTGTCAGGCGGCGCAAGCACAAGACCGAATGCCGGAGGAAACTAAGCGCATCAACCGACTCATCGGCTTGGCCAGAGTATGGGGAACCGTGAAGTATTTTCATCCATACCTGGCTTACCGCGCGATTGATTGGGACAAGGCATTGGTCGAAGCAATCCCTCGAGTCAATACCGCAAAGACACCCGAAGAATACCGGGCTGCCGTTAATCAAATGCTCGCGGTGCTGAATGACAAGAGCACTCGTGCGGAGATTGAATCGGAACCCAAAAAGCAAACGCCGCCTGCGGACATGAAGGCTGTGAGAACGGAGAACGGCTTACTGATCATCGATGCTGCGCAAATTGCTAAGAGTGCTTCAGAGAACAGCACACTGTTGCGCGGGTTTGTTTCAAGCATCAATGAATCGTTACCCAACGCCAAAGGAGTGATTTTCGATTGGCGCAGTACGAGTCAATTCGGAGAATTCGAATCGTATTATTTTGACCTCCTCTTGCGGCAGACTCTGACTGGCATGCTCGATTCAACGATCGTGCTCGGTTCCTCGAGGCATCGGATGCACAACGGCTATCCAACACAGACCGCAAGCGGGGCTAGTTTCTACTACTCGGCTCTCGTCAGTATCGCGCCGCAGACAATCGCGGGCCGAGGAAAAACTAACCCACCACCGATAGCCTTTATCGTGAATCAGAATTCTCCTCCGTTTAGTGAAATGTTGACCGGACTGCAAGCCGCTAATCGCGCCACGGTGATTCAAGAGGGCGAACAACCGTTGGAGTCGAGCAGTGCTACGTTCACAATCGAACTGCCAGACAAAGTTAAAGCGCGAGTGCGAACGCAGGAGTTAATCAACCCAGACGGTTCGCTCGAACTGCAGCCCGACGCAACCGTTGCCAAAAGCGCGACGGGCGATGCCGCGTTGAATGAAGCAATGAAGGCAGTGCAGGAGAATAGAACTACCAAGGGCCAGAATCGAACTAGCCAGCCTCCACCATTACAGATCAGCGAAAAGGACAAGCCGTACGCGGACATGCAGTTTCCAAATGTCGAATACCGATTGCTTGCGCTGTTCAGGTTCTGGAACGTCGTCAACTATTTCTATCCTTACAAGAAACTAATCGCTGACACCTGGGAAACTGTTCTGCAGCGCTTTATCCCAAAATTCGAAGCCAACAAAGATGCGACAGATTATCAGTTGACCGTCTTCGAACTCGCTACGGAAATGCACGACTCGCACGCAGTGGTTCGAAACGCGAACTTTGCCGCCGCGAAGCTCTACGGATTTCAGGTGCCCGCGGTCATGGGCTATATCGAGAATCAATCAGTAGTCGTTAAGGTTTTGGATGACAAGGCGCCGGTGAAAATCGGTGATGTGGTGTTGGCCGTTGACGGCACTTCTATTGAAAAGAGACGGGAGTTTCTGTCGCGTTATGTTGCGGCCTCAACACCGCAGTCATTGATGCTCCGACTGAATGCGCTTCTGCTGAATGGAGCAAAGAACAGTATCGCAAAACTGCGTGTGCGCAGTCCAAATGGTCAAGAGCGCGATGTAGAACTGGCACGTTCGATATCGCCCGGCGATCCGAAGTTTTATGCAGCGATTGATCGAAGTGGTCCAATCATCAAACTGTTACCCGACGGCTATGGTTACGTTGACCTTGGTCGATTGGAAGTTGGCGAGGTCGACAAAATGTTCGACACCATCAAAGACGCGCCTGCAGTAATCTTCGACATGCGTGGTTATCCAACTGGTAGCGCCTGGGAGATCGCACCCCGCCTGACGGAAAAGAAGAACGTTGTCGCCGCGTTATTTTCACGGTCGATCATGGAACCAGAGGGCCTGCGTACGCCGGATTTTGCAGCTCTAGCCCAGTACTCCTTTGCTCAAAAACTGATGGAACCCAAAGGTAGAATTTACAAAGGCAAGGTTGTGATGTTGATAAACGAAGAAGCAATCAGCCGATCGGAACACGCTGCTTTATTCTTCGAAGCAGCCACAGACGTCACGTTTATCGGAACGTCAACCCAGGGTGCAAATGGCGACATAACCTTGATGGTGTTGCCGGGTAATCTACCGATCAGTTTCTCTGGACACGACGTGCGCCACGGCGATGGCCGTCAGCTGCAGCGACTCGGAATCCAGCCAACCATCAAAGCCGCGCCAACCATTCGCGGAATGATCGAGGGCCGCGACGAAGTACTTGAAGCGGCGATAAAGTATCTCCAACAGAATTTGAAGAGGTAGGGTCTTGAGAACGGCTCGGCCTCGCCGTAACCGAGACTCCCAAGAAGAGCTCAACTACAGAACGGGAGCGAAGCGACCGATCTCAATTTAGCTGACGCACAACTCACGTTGAAAGCGGTCGCTTCGCTCTCGTTCTGTAGTTGAGTCCATACACCAGTTTGGCAGGTAGAGTTGAGCCGCAGAACCGTAACGCTATAAGCAGCTCATTAGTTAGAGAAGAATTTATTACCGCTATGGATCTCACTCTATTTGATCAAATAGAACGCCGTCTGCCTCGGACGAAACCACTTCATGCCATCTTTCGTCAGATACGCGTCGTCTTCCATCATGATCGTCACTTTCTGTCCGCCCCATTCCGCCACAGGCGTGCTCGTGTTCAGTTCGATTGAAGTATAGGAGCCTTCTCTGAACGGTGGCTCCAGTGGAGCGCCGGGCGATACCCCCGTTGTCGGTCTTCGGAAGTCGATGCTCGCGCCGAGCGCATGACCTTGAGTACCCACTGAATGAGAGTAGATCATCGCTTCAATGCCCTGGTTCTTCATGTCAGCCATCGTGGCGTCGTAAACCTCGGACCCTGTTGCGCCGGGCTTGATGTGTGTAAAGAGAGCATCCTGTAACCGATTAGTGTTCGACAATGCTTTCTTCAGACCTTCAGGTGCGTCCTTTTCCCCCTCGCGCAATACGTAACCCATCTTCTGCCAGTCAGTACTCAAACCGAGATAATTAATGCCGCAATCGATGTGAATAACATCTCCGCGTTGGATGAGGGTCGACTCTTCTGCGACGCTCAAGAACTGTTGCGTCGTGCCAGGCTGCTGATTTTGTCGTTGGATTCTCAGATCAGGTTGGAACCAGACGTCGAGACCCAGATTATTCACCTGCTGTAGAAACCACCAGCGCACATCTCCCACGGTGGTTTTACCGGGAGTGATCACCTCGTTCGAAAAAGCGCGCTGCGTCAGGATGTCAGTAATCTCCACCGCGGTGCGATAGAATTCAAGTTCCTCAGGCAAACGCGTATCCATGTATTCGACGATCAGCGGCGCGGCAGGAACGAATCTTCCGGAATATTCAGAACCGAGAGTCTCAGTCAGGAACTTGTGAGCTTCGAAAGATAGTCCATTAGTCGCTCCTCGCGTTCCTCCGATATTCAGCGCAATAGTTTTTGGATTACGTTCTTCCACGACCTTGCGGAGCGTTGCCGCGATATCTCGTCCGGGAGGATTGAGAACTTCAAAGAACGACTTGAGATGCTCTTCGGGATAACGTACTAGCGCAATTCGATCGAGCTTGTCGCCGCCACGATCGGCAAAGATAAAGAAGTCGCGCCGCCCGACGTAGGGAATCGCTGGAGCAATGTGATGCACGACAGGCTCAGCATGGAACTCTTCGTTCGTAACGATCCACATCTGGATCTTTTGTTGTCTCATCATCGGCAGCAGCATCGTATCCAAGCGCTTCTTCAGCCATCGCTCTCGAACCGCTTG
>DATJKB010000621.1:0-8069 GCA_035491875.1 Pyrinomonadaceae bacterium
CATCGATTTCAGTTACTGATTAAGTCACGAAGCCGACGTGAATTGCGGCGGGTTGCTGACGCGGCTTTAAAATCCGTTATGGAGCGTGGCGGAAATCTGAGGTCTATCAATCTCGAAATCGATCCGATTTCGATGATGTAATTCTTTGGAGTGCGGTGACCTGTCACCGCTTTGCTCGAGGAAAGCGGCGACGAGTCGCCGCACTCCAAAGAGTTGATGCTAAACTTCGACTATGAAACTTTCTGAATTGGCGAAGCTTACAAGTGCTCGTGTTGAAAACAACCGAGACGATATTGAAATCGCTGGCGCTGCCGGACTCGACGAAGCGAATGCAGGCGACGTGACCTTCCTGGCTAATCCGCGCTACACGCCACGTGTAAATACAACCAAAGCTTCAGCCATTTATCTTTCAGAAGACGCGAAAATTGAAAGAGACCACATTACGGTTCTGCGCACGAAGGATCCTTATCTCGCCTACACTCGAGCACTCCGACTGTTTTATCCAGAACCAGCGGTTGAGCCATCCATTCACCCTTCCGCAGTAATTGATCCAACCGCTCGTGTCTCTAAGGGAGTCTCAATCGGTGCGCGTAGTGTGATTGGTGCTGAGGTGGAGATTGGTCCAGGCGTGCAGATTCATCCGAACGCGACCATCTACCGAGAAGTGAAGATAGGCAAAGACTCAGTTATTCATTCAGGCGTCGCGATACGCGAACGAACGCTGATCGGCGAGCGCGTAATCATTCACAACAACGCGGTGATTGGCTGCGATGGATTCGGCTACGCGAAGGACGAAGAGAAACACTGGCTGAAGATCCCTCAGACAGGACGAGTGGTTATCGAAGACGACGTCGAAATCGGGGCGGGAACTACAATCGATCGTGCGTCTGTTGGTGAAAGTCGCATAGGACGCGGCTCGAAGATCGACAACCTGGTGCAGATCGGACACTCCTGTACCGTCGGTGAAGATACTTTGCTCTGCGCGCAAGTCGGTCTGGCCGGAAGCTCTCACATCGGCAGTCGCGTAATACTCGCCGGCCAGGCTGGTGTTGCAGGACACTTAAAGATCGGCGACGACGTGGTGTTGACTGCGAAGAGCGCGACATCACACGACATCCCACCCGGAAAAGTGATCTCCGGAATTCCGGCGTTTGATAACAAGGATTGGCTCCGATCAACTGCGGCGTTTCGCAGGTTGGGTGAGATGTATCGGTTGTTGAAGGACCTGGAACGGAGACTGCTCAAACTCGAGGAACGGTAAGAGCCGAGGGCTAAGGGGTAAGAGCTAAGAGCCAGGAGTTAGGCTACTTTGGTCTTCGCCCTTGCCTCTTGGCTCTTAGCGCTGCTACGTCACGGTACCGCCATCAACGATCACAATCTCACCACTCATGAAACTATTGCGGTCGCTGACCATGAAGGCGGCAAATTCGGCGAGTTCTTCTGGCTTTCCTAGCCTTCCAGACGACGACCAGAAGTCGTGCATTTGCACAAGACGTTCTGGTAACGCCTGGGCCAGGTCGGTATCGAAAATGCCGGCCGCGATCGCATTCACCTGCACTCCGAACGTGCCCGCCTCTCTCGAGAGACATTTCGTGAATCCAATCATTGCCGCTTTCGACGTCGCATAGTGCACTGACGTAGGCAAGGCACGCAGAGCGCCGATTGATGTGATGTTGAGAATGGTTCCCTTTCGCTGCCGGATCATCTGCTTATAAAAGGGTTTGGTGACAGCGAACAGGCTGTCAACATTCGTGTGGATTACTTCGTCCCACGCGCGGTCGGTTGTAGTGGCAAAGTTGTCGCTGCGGATGATGGCGGCATTGTTGACCAGGATGTCGATGCCACCCCATTTTTCAACCAGTTCTCTCGTGAAGCGCTTCATTCCCAAGCGATCCGTCACGGAAATCTTCGCGTTCAAAGACCGCCGACCGTGCGCCTCGATCTTGCCGCTGACCTCCGCTGCTAGATCATCACGACTGTTATAGCTGAATGCGACGTCTGCGCCCTCGCGCGCGAACACTTCACAGATCGCCGCACCGATCCCACGCGTTCCGCCACTTACGAACGCTCGCTTACCTTCAAGCAAAAGACTCACTTAGTTGTGTCTCCTAAACCCGTAGTAGGACAGCATTCTAGGCGGCCGAGATGGTCAGGCCAAAGTATGTGGGGCAGCTACCAGGGATCGTTTTTGAAAGGGTGATTAAACCGTGAAAGAGTGTTCGGCGTCAATTCAGACCATCCACATGTTACGATTTCGGAATTCGGATGTCGGATTTCGGATTTTGTGCAGTCAAGAGCCGAGCTTTCGGTCGGGACGATACGAAGGGATAACTAAGTCCCATCGATAGAACGAAATCCGAAATCCGAAATCCGAATTCCGAAATGGTAATCTGTGGATAGTTTTAAGCCGAGATTGCTTCGATCGCTGTAGTTTCTGGGCGCGGAATTAATGCAGCTATCTCTTCGACGATCTGACGGGTCGAGTTAGGGGCAGCGAGACCGACAGTTGCGGCCCGCATGTTTGAGTAATGAATCTGGTCTTCCATCATGCGACGAACGACGGGCACAACATCTGCCGATCGCTTCAACAACACGCCCGCACCACGGTTTTCAATCAGGTTTGCAGCACCTGCCTCTTGCGGCATCGGCTCGGTGATCAAATCAGCAATGATCGGTACACGACAAGCAAACGCTTCAAACGTTGTCAGACCACCAAGCTTCGAGATCATCACATTCGCCGCGTTCATTAGCTTCTCGATCTCGTCGGAATAACCAATCACCTTTATCGGAAACGGCGCTTCAGAAGCTAGTGATTCGGCCGCAGCGCGAAGGTCCTCATTCTTGCCGGCCAGGAAGATCGCCTGAACGTCCAATTCCCCGCGAATCAACTCGCGGAAAATCTGCGGAATGTTGCCGCCACCGGCCCATCCGGCATTCACAAACACTGTGAATTTCTCCGGATCCAAACCTAACGCACGACGTGCTGCCTGCGCGGCTTCTTCGCCGGGGAAGCTGAACTTCGGATGCACAGGCATGCCCGAAATCTTTATCTTCTCCGGTGCGACACCGTAATCGATCAACTGGCGGCGTGCTTCATCACTCGCCACAAGATACAGCGTCACTGCATCACAGGCCCAACCTTTCCAAAACCCGTAGCAAGGATCAGTCACAACCGATACGAGCGGTATTCGATCCGAGAGTTTCAACTCCTTAAGCACACGCCCGAAGATATGTTGCGTTAACGGGTGAACACTGACGACAATGTGTGGACACCAGCGTTCAAAAAGTTCTGCACAAAAACCGATGCAGCGCTTATGAAAGAACTCTCGTGTCTCCGGTCGGACGTGATTGACCAGCCAGTAGAAGTACTTCATCCAATGCTGTCGGTTCGTGAGGATCCAGTTGTAAAGACGGACCAGACGCGCCGTAAGATGGTGCGACTCTTCAACTGCCCTTACAACGCGGACCGCATACGACTCGCTTTCCAGAAACTTCTGAACACCAGCGACGATGGCTGCCGCTGCTGACCGGTGCCCACCACCGGTGTCAGACGAGATGATCAGAATCTTAGGAATGCGCTGCGACATTAGACTTCTGCTGTTACTCCATCCGGTTCCTTTTCCATCCGATCTATGGCCTTGCGTGCCTTCTTCATCTCTCGCTCCAGTTTCTTGATCTGGATCAAGTGACCTGGATTGAACGGAAGCGACGGGTAGTAGCTGTTTGATTCGTGCGTGCAGAAACAGCCGTCAGCAGCCTTCTGCCGGCGTTCCTTCATAGCCGGCGAGAGCCAAATTTTCTGGAAGTCCCAATCGTAATCACGCAAGTTGCCAATCGGCGCAAGGTTCTCGCACGACGACACTGTTCCTTCGTCGTAGATAACTCCACCGGCCGTGCCGGCGTAGCACTTCATCTGCGCGGTTTGCGTCTCCTGCGTCTTCGCAATCAGACCATGCATGTAGATGTCGATCGCAGCTTTGAAGAAGCCGGCGCTCCCTCCGTAGTTATTCTTAATCGCAGCGTGTCGCGAATCGTCGTCGATCATCTGCGCGAGCTTCGCGTAGCGAGAATGATCGATCTCCAATTCCTTCGGATCGGCTGATGGCGGTCTGATGTAATTGAAATTCACCTTGTCAGGCTTAAGGTCGTACTTCAGAAAGTCGTACCACTCGAAGATCGTATCCTGGTTCGAATTCATGAAGCAGGTGCAGGTCTGTACATCGAGTTTCGGGTATTCCTTCTTGATCGATTGGAGCTGTCTCGCGGTTTCGATGGCGATGTCCCAGGAACCTTGCTTCTGACGGATCTTTTCGTGCTCCTGCTTTGGACCATCTATCCCGAGTGCCACAGTCACGTTCAGGTTCGGACACTCCTGGAGGATCCGGGTCACATCAGGAAAGATTCGTTTCTGAATCTGCCCGTTTGACATGATGTAGATCGATTCAAGCTTGTTATTTGTGTAGAAAGCGCGAGCGATCTCCGGCAAATCCTTGCGTGTAAAAGGCTCGCCGCCCGCAAGGATCAGAACGCCCAGATTGCCACCAAGCGTCTGTGAAATGCGCTCGATCTCGTGGGTCTTCATCTGCAGCTTCTTGCGCGGGCGATCGTCAAGCTCGTCAGTAAAAAAGCAATGCGTGCAGCGCATATCGCACACTGACGTCACCAGAATATTCAGCAAGACTGGTGAAAAAGGCTGGCCAATCGCCAGTTTCGCGTATCGCTTCAGCAATTCTTTCGTCGTGAAATCCATTCGTACCTCAACTCCTTACTTGTAAATGGCTGAAACCATTACAAGATCCTTAGAGATAAGCTATCTACAGAGGGTTGTCAATCAAACTTATCTGAAGCCTTCAGTTTTGGCTCAAGTCTCTGCGCAACCTCTTTACTGGGATCGCGGACGTCCCGTCCGCAAGCGCGTCGTCAGACGCGTAGATCGGTTCGCGCTTCGCGCTCAGTTGCGGACGGGACGTCCGCGGTCCCAGTGAAGAGTTGAAAAATGCACGTTGCAAGTAACCTTGGAAATAAACCCTTGTAACTGCCTCGGTACAAAAGTTAGGATTGATCTCTACTCAACTTCCATGGCGAAAATACTGCTTGTAGAAGACGATGATGAGGTTCGGAGTGTTCTGAAGACGCTGTTGCAGGAGGAAGGTCACGAGGTATCGGAGGCCGCCGAGGGCAACGCAGCGTTGGAACAGTTTCTTAGCATGACTGCCGATCTGGTGGTTATGGACATCGTCATGCCCGACAAAGAAGGTCTCGAGACAATCATCGACTTGAGACGGACGCATCCCGAGGTAAAGATTATGGCGATGTCGGGAGGTGGAAGAACGTCGCCGCAGGATTATCTCGACATGGCGAAGAGGTTGGGAGCTATCGAAGTGATTGCGAAACCTTTTTCAATCGATGATTTCTTGCGTTGCGTCAATCGGGCCCTTAGCAATTAATGTTCGGACCCTTGAGACACCACCGACTTCATGTGGGTGGAGCATCATCTTCACCCTAAGTCGCTGCTCTCCAGCGCTTCTTCGCCGTTCAGACGAGCGGACAGGAAGCTTCAGGATTACACTCAACTACATTTCCGCTCGTCTGAACGGCGCCGGAGGAAATCTCACACTTCGTAGGTCGAGTTGAAGCACCAAGGACCCGAAGTCCGTGGTCTCTTAAGCCGTCCGTTCCCCACGAGCTTGAATTCCTAAAGCTCGCATACGCCGATAGAGATGACTGCGGTCGACGCCCATCAATTCCGCCGCACGCGATACATTGCCGTCAGCCTCGTCCAGTTTTCGCTGAATGAACTCGCGATGATATGCCTCAGTCGCTTCTTTAAATGACGGGAACCTGAATGACGCCGCGGGAGGTTCCTCTTTACCATGCGGGGGAAGATCTGAAGCCGAGACCTTCACACCGGGGTGCATGATCACTACACGCTCGATAGTGTTCTTCAACTCCCGCACATTTCCGGGCCAGGAATAATTCTGCAGATCCTCGACCGCCTCAGGGAGAAACTGTTTGGGCTTCTTGCCGTACGCCTTTGAGAAGCGCTGATTGAAGTGGTCCAACAAGAGCGGCACGTCCTCTAGACGCTCGCGCAGCGGCGGCAACTCAAACGGAATTACATTGAGACGATAGAACAGATCCGCACGGAAGTTCCCCTGATCAATTTCTACGTCTAGTCGTTTGTTCGTAGCGGCTATCACGCGCACATCGACGTTGATAGATGTTCCACTCCCCACCGGTTCAAAGCGTTGTTCTTCCAACACTCGCAGCACTTTCGCCTGGACCTTCGCACTCATGTCTCCAACTTCATCGAGAAATATCGTAGCCCCGTCGGCGAGTTCGAACTTCCCTTTTTTCGCTGCAGTCGCGCCCGTGAATGCTCCTTTGACGTGACCAAACAGCTCCGACTCAATCAATTCTTCTGGAATTGCTGCCGAGTTAACTTCAATAAAGGGAGCAGCCGCGCGACGAGACTCCGCGTGTATCGCGCGCGCGACGAGTTCTTTTCCTGTTCCTGACTCGCCGTAGATCAAAACACGACCATCAGTCGGGGCAACGACGGAGATCTGTTTCCGCAACGCGCGCATCGCCACTGACTCGCCGACCATCACATACTCTCGAGCGAGTGCGGCGGCCATATCGGCATTCATCAACTCAAGTCGTTGTTGCCGGAGTGCATTCCGAACCGTCAGCACCGTCTTTTCGATCGACAGAGGTTTTTCGATGAAATCGAAAGCACCGAGTTTGGTGGCGCGAACCGCGGTCTCGATGTTGCCGTGACCGGAAATAATCACTACAGCAGATTGCGATCCGGATGCACGAATCTGTTTTAGTGTTTCAAGTCCGTCAATTCCGGGCAGCCAAACATCGAGCAGAATGCAGCCGTACGCGCGGCGTCCGAGTGCTTTGAGACACTCTTCACCCGTCGCCACCGAGTCAGCGACGAAACCTTCGTCTTCCATAACTGCTCGTAACGTGTCGCGAATACCGCGCTCGTCATCGACGATTAGGATTGAATCCATGGTGATGCGGGAGAAGGCAAGAGCTAAGAGGTAAGCGCCAAGTCACAGAGTCTTTGACCTTTGCCCTTTGCTCTCGCCCTTCGCTCTTCCATCTTTGCTGTTCTAACTCTGAGTTGGTAACTCGATAATAAATCTGGCGCCTCGCGGCTGATTCTTCTCCGCTCGAATTCGACCGCCGTGCTCGAGGACAATTCTCTGAACAATCGCGAGACCGAGGCCCGTGCCGCTATCGCGTCGCGAAAAATAAGGCTGGAACAGTCGTTTGAAGTCCTCCGGCGCAATTCCCTGTCCCGAGTCAGCTACTTCAGCCACCAGCAAACTCGTCGGTGAATCGTGTCTCGTGGTAATCGTTATGAGCTTCTGATCGCTCGACGCGAAGCCAGACAAGGAATCCAACGCGTTGTCGATCAAGTTTACAAACACGCGTTTGATCTGCTCGGAGTCGAGCAGCGCAAATGGAGCGTTAGCATCGAGTTCAAGGGCAATCGTCACACCATCCAGTCGATCTTCGTAGAGCGCAACGGCTTGACGAACAACTTCGTTCAGGTCCGCAGGCTGGAGACGCGTCGCAGGCAGGCGCGAGAACCGCGAGAACTCATCGACCATCGCTTTCAAACCAGCTACTTCGCGGGTGATCGTGGCAGTGCATTCCGCAATTACGTCACCAACGCGCTCTTTGTCAGTTGCTTCGCCATTACTGCCGCCATTGCTAGTGATGTTTGCGTAGTTCTTGGCAATGCGTTCCGCTGACAGTTGAATCGGTGTCAGCGGATTCTTAATCTCGTGGGCCATGCGTCGCGCCACTTCGCTCCACGCAGCAACGCGCTGAGCCGCCAGCAATTCGGAAAGATCTTCAATTACCAAAACGACGCCTGTCCCTGGACCGGGCCTGTCGCGAAGTGCGGTTGCAGTCATCGCAACTGGAAGTGGGCCATGTCCGTTGCCGACGCCCTCCAGTTGAGTTTGTTCCGCCGCCTGACGCGTGCGACGTGCCCTTCGCAGCAATCGATCAACCACGGTCCAATCTTCGGTTCCCATTAACTCGTT
>DATJKB010000622.1:0-9306 GCA_035491875.1 Pyrinomonadaceae bacterium
CGTGTCTATATTGATTGCTACCGAGATACCAAATTGGTCGCCTCCTATCCCATCACTGGCGGTGAGTTTTTGCACCTGTCCCCAGTTCTCAGCTCCACCCTGATTGCGCTCAAAGATGTAAGCCGCCCCAGGTTGCTTGCCATAAGATCCGACCACCGCCGTGTTACCGTTGATCGATACTGAGTAACCGAAATAGCCAAATGTCGCCGCATCACTTGCGGTCAGTTTTTTCACCTGTCCCCAGTTCTCCGCTCCACCCTGATTACGCTCAAAGATATAGGCCGCGCCAGTGTTGGAGTTCTTGACCCAAGCTCCCACCACCACGGTGTCGGCGTTGATCGATACCGACGAACCGAATTGGTCATTAACCGCCGCATCACTGGCGGTGAGTTTCTTCACCTGTCCCCAGTTCTCAGCTCCACCTTGATTGCGCTCGAAGACATAGGCCGCACCAGTGTTGGAGTCTTTAACCAAAGCACCGACCACTACTGTGTCGCCATTGATTGCTACCGACCAACCGAACCGGTCACTTGCCGACGAATCACTAGGAGTGAGGATCTTCACCTGTCCCCAGTTCTCGGCTCCACCCTGATTGCGCTCGAAGATATAGGCCGCGCCTCTTGATATTGGGACGAATATTGGGGGCGCTCCTGATTGCCAGTTCTTGCCGTAAGCACCGACCACTAATGTGTCGCCGTTGGTCGCTACCGAGTAACCGAATCGGTCATCTGCCGCCGCATCGCTCGCCGTTAGTTTCTTAGTCTGAGTGAAAAGTGGATCAATCCGTAGCGGGTAAACTGCCTCCGTGTCATCTATCAACAGCGAAATCTGTTTTCTGTCAGCCCGGAAGCGGGCTTGTAATTCTCGGCCCGACGCATCGGTAGCCATCAGATGGTCATAGCGCAGCCAATGCTCGCCATTGCCGCCGATCAGTTCTAACGCCTTTCCCGAATCCACCAGCAGCGGTCTGACTTCACCGGTAACCGTCAGGCGCACTCGCAGTGGCGTTCCCTCGTGCCTTTTCCCGGGGGGTGCCGTCAGGGTAAAGCCCTGCTCGAGGCCATCTTTTCGGTTTTGATACCACTCGACGATCTCATCCGAACTGCCTTGGTCAGTGTTTGTGGGATTGGATTGCGTAGCGAGTCGTCGGTCAATCTCGATGCGATTACCATCGACGCGCATCGTTCCCGCTCCGGCAGTCAACATTCGGCGACCATAACCGTAACTCCGCAACCTTAGCCGCGCCTGTAGCGTGGTCGAGCGCTTATTGGTGAGTGGCTGCAAGACTACGTCGCGTCCATTGAAACGGGCCCTCAGATTCTGGGCCGGATTTATTGCTTCGTAGATTTCCGCGGCATTGTTCTTTCGTAGTCCAGATCGCAGCGGACCCGACGTTTGAGCTTGGGGCTGCTGGTCGATCTGGTACTGTGCCGCCTCGATCAAATTCTGTAGTCGAACATAAAGGCCGTGCTCTTTGAGATAATTTCCGGCGGGCTTGCCTTGCAGCGTGGGCAGCGGTTGGGTGGATTGCGCCTGTGAGTCTCTAACTGAATTATTTGAGGCGAGGGGTTTGGGCAGCTCTGGAACTCTGGTAGCTGGGCTGATTGATTGAGAGCCGTGCCGATTAATGATTAATGACAGCGCAAGGGAGACTAAAGCGAAGAGCGCCAGTGAAACTATTGTGCGCGAGCGCATTCGACGGAATCTCCTGGCAGCGTCAAAACTTTTCTATAAATGATCGGGCTTTGGTTTTCATTTATGTTTTGAACAACAGTGGGGGAGCGCAAAAGGTCGAAAGTTTTGAGTAACGACATCTAAATAGCCGAGGCTGAGAACCAAAGTCAAGAATGTGAGTTCGAACTACTCAGAGGATTCTGTGATTCGACCGTGATCAACGGTTTATGGCTCTTGCTGCCGTCCTCATCATGCTCATCAGCATCCAAGAAACCATCATAAAACTGGGTCATTAGTTTAAACGCACACCGCGCCTGAACTGACTTCACCTGCCATTCCACAATCCTTGTGCAACTAACGGCACGTATGTATCCAGTCCGTCAGGCCTAAACTTGATCGTGCGCTCCTGCTCAGCGCTCATGTAAGCAGTCATCAGCAGTTCTGTTATCTCGAGACCGTCGTAAAAATTTTCTTCCGGTTGCCTCCCATCGAGAAAGCATTGAACAAAATAGCGATCCTGTGCTTCGTAACCGTACTCTGCGGCTTCGTTCCCCATCACTGGCATTAAGCCCTGTTCGGCATTCTGTTTTTCAACCAGGTCTTCACCACTAGCGCCTTTCACCTCACGGCTCAAGAATAACTTCAATCCACTATCGAGCGAGTTCATGGACAGTGAGTATTCCGGACCAAGTACTTCCAGACTCAAGCGCAGGCCAGGACCTACGTAGCTCCAGGAGGTTGTCACTTCGACGATAAGCGGTTTGTTTTCTTCGTCTACGTAGTTAATTGTGGCCCGTGCAAAATCTTCCGCTGGCTTCGTCTTGTAATCGACGTCAGTGCCCATGTTCTTCTTCAAAATCTCCGCATACTCGGGTCGCGACCATTTCAAGCTCGCAATCTGCGCCGACACTTCCAGTGGCCGAATACTTGAGCGTGGTGCTCCGGGTTTCGTCAGCATGAAACGGCCGACTTCGATGCTGTGACACATCATGTCGTTGAGCACACCGCCGCCCTGTAGTTCGCCCTGCCAAAACCATGGTGAATGTGGACCACTATGTTCTTCGGCTGCACGTGCAAGATACGGCCGACCAGTTAAAGCGGCAGCTCGGCTCCACATGATCTCTCTACCGCGCGTCACAACGGGTGCGAATATCTGATCCTCAAGGTAGCCGTGAAGCAACTCCGACTCTTCAATAAGCTGAACCATGCGTCGCGCTTCAGCTACATTACGGGCCAATGGCTTCTCACAAGCAATTCCGATCAGTTTTCCTTTTCCGAGTTGAATCGCATCGCAGATTGCTTGCATGTTCTGCACGCGCGAATGATTTGGACCGCACAACCAGACACAATCGATCTCCGGAGCAGCAATCATCTCCTCAATCGATTTGAAGGGTCGCGCGTTGCCGATACGAAGCTCTCGAGCCTTTGCGGCAGTTGCCTCGGCGTGCTCTATGTTTGGACTGTACACTCCAAGCACGTCCGCACCGCGAACTCCGCGCCAGGCTTGAAGATGAAACTGCGTCACGAATCCGCTACCGATGAATCCTATTCCCAGCGTGCTTTCTGTCATGTGTAATCAATCTCCGGCGCCGCATCGTACTCACGCAGTGAAGGAAAACTCAGACAGGATTAACAAAATTAACAGATGAGACTGTAACGATTTAAGGTGAGCCACCCATCGATGCTCTTGTTGCCGTCATGCCCCCGTCTTGTAAATTCTGTTAATCCTGTCTGAGTCCTCCTAGATCACCCGGTGTTCCTCAATCCAGCCGCAATCCCGTTGATCGTTGCCGCGAGGGCGTAGTTCAGATCATCGTTATCCTCACCTCGACGTTTCCGCTGCAGCAACTCAACCTGAATTAAACTCAATGGATCGACGTACGGATTCCGCAATCGAATCGAACGGGCTAACACCGGGTTCTTCTCAAGTAAGGCTGTCTGTCCAGTCAAACGCAGCACCACAGCTTTGGTCCGTTCAAATTCCTCGAAGAGCATGCCAAAGACTCGTTCCCTCAGAACCGCATCAGAAACCAGCCCTGCATACAAACGCGCGATGGATAGGTCAGCCTTTGCCAATCCCATCTCCACGTTCGCGATCAGTTCTGTAAAGAGTGGAAACTCCGTCATCAGTTTTCTTAGCAACTCTGCATTGCTTGAACTTTTTTCGGAGAAGCGTTCCAGAGCAAAGCCAACGCCAAACCATGCCGGCACAACATGACGACTCTGCATCCAACCGAAGACCCAAGGGATTGCTCGAAGATCACTGAGACCGCGTTGGGCACCACGTCGCGTCGGCCGAGAACCGATTCTCATATGTTCCAATTCTTTGACTGGAGTTGCCTCCTCGAAGTAGATCAGTATTGCTTCGTTCTCGGCAATCTTTTCTCGATAGAACTCAAAGGCGTCGTGAGACATTCTCTCCAGTGCTGACTCGCTCTCCGGGTCTAGATCTTCGACATTACTCGGGCGAGACAACGCTTCCAGCGATGCTGCAATCATCAACTCCAGGTTTCTTTCCGCGAGCACCCGATCCGAGTACTTCCAATTCATTACTTCGCCTTGTTCCGTGATCTTTATCTGACCCGTGAACGCGCCCCGCGGCTGAGCAATTATCGAGTGATGGGTTGGTCCACCACCGCGTCCGACGGTTCCGCCTCGTCCATGAAACAAGGTGAGCTTTACGTTGCATTCCTCAGCGACTCGATGTAGCGCGCGATGGGCCTTGAATATCTCCCAAGTGCTGGTGAGCATTCCGCCATCCTTGTTTGAATCAGAGTACCCAAGCATTACTTCCTGCCGTCGGTCCCACGAGTCCAGCAACCGAGCGTAGTCGGAGTTGGTCCACAAACTCCGGCAGACGGCCGGGCAGTTACGCAAATCCTCAATCGATTCAAAGAGCGGCACGGGCATCATGCCCGGATCAGATCGATTTGTGGACGCCACGTGTACACCGGTCAACTCGGCCAGCGATAGCAGCGCTGTGACGTCCGAGGCCGACTCTGTTCCGCTAATAACGTAACTGCGAATTGCTTCGGTTGGATACTCGCGCTTTAAGTCAGTGACCATCCTCAGTGAATCAAACAGTTTTACAGTTTCTTTCGATGGCGCCGGCGGCACAGCACCCTCGTTGGCTGCGATCACGTTTGAAAACTCAAGCAATGCACGTCTATGAATACTCGCATGCTCTCTAACGTCCAGCGTGTGTAAGTGAAAGCCGAAAGTATCTACCTGGCGCAGCAGTGGATCGAACAAAGATCTGGCGACTCGTTCTCCGCCATTTGCAGAGAGACTTTGACGCGCCACGCTTAGATCCTCACAGAACTCAGCGGCTTTCTTGTACGCATTCGTGTTCTCGGGCGCGGCTCGCGCCAGGATCAGACGGGCCAACACATAATCCAGAAAACGTCGATAGACTTCTTGCGGCGGATGTCTTTCCGAATTGAGCTCAGGCGAGGAAACAGTCGCCTCATAAGCCTTGAGTGCTGCTTCGAGTCGCATTGAGACTCTAACCTGATGTGTCGAAGGACTGAGTTGCCAAATCAACTCGTTCACACGGCCGATGTAGTAGCCGAGAACCGTTTCGCGAGCTATCTGCAAGGCATCTCGCGTGCACTCGGGCGTAACCAGAGGGTTGCCATCCCGGTCGCCTCCAATCCACGAACCGAACCGTAAGACTCGAGGCAACGCGTTCGCCGATAACTCTTCACCATAGGCTTCATGGAAATCGTCGGCCAACTCTTCATACAACGCCGGCAACGTTTCAAACAAAACACTCGGATAGTGATCGAGACCCATCCTGATTTCGTCCCGAACTGTGGGCTGACGGCGTCGTACTTCATCCGTCTGCCAGAGTGCTGTTATCTCCGCAACGATCGCCTGCTCATGTTTTTCTGACTCTCTCGCAGTAAGTGGAAGACGATCCAATTGTTCGAGTTCGGCGGCAATACGTTGACGCTTGAATAACACGGTGCGTCGGGCAACTTCGGTTGGATGAGCAGTGAACACAAGTATAACTTCGATTTTCGCCAGCCACTCCAGTGCTTGCTCTTGAGTGATGCCGGCATCACGCATCCGACGCAGAGTGCCCAGAAATGATCCTGGTTGAGCCAGCGACTCGGGCGATGTCTGGGCCGCCCGGCGACGACGTTTGCGATGATTGGTTTCAGCGAGGTTTGTCAGTTCGAAATAGATTGCGAACGCTTTCGCCATCTGCTGCGCTTCAGCAACATCCAAACGACTGACAATTCGCTCCGCGCGTTCGATCAAACGTCGCTCTTTTTCAACGTCGTGTTCTGGTTCCGCGTGCAACTCTCGATGCTCAATCAACAACAGGCGCAGCTCTTCAACCGCTGAAAAGAACTTGTCGCCAACCTGTTCCTTGAGTGCTTCGCCAAGCAGACGACCAAGCGAACGCACATCACGGCGCAAGGGAACTTCCTTCAGATCAGGATCATGACTGGTGAACTCCTCAAGCCGTGCTGCTTGATTCTCCACATTCCAGAGCGGTGACATAGTGTGTTCCAAAAATTTGCGCGGTAGTCGGCTTTCGTCATGCCGAGGGAGTTAGCGATGTCATTAATCGAAGTAGCATCGTAACCCATGCGTAACATGATCTGAGCGGCTGTTCGATAAACTTCCGCCAAGCGTTCGTTATTAGGAACAGAGCTTTCATCATCATTGGCGTTCCTGGCAAATAAGGCTGGAGATTGCGCTTGGTACCTCCTCATGTTACTTTACCGACCGTTCGGTAGCTTACATTCGAAGTGCCCGGCGGGTGCGAAAATCCTTACCTTCATGTCGACGACGAGCGAACTGGTAAATGCCGCAGCGAAAGTCAGCAATGTCTTCGCTAACATCACGCTCGCCGCGCCGCGCTATAACTATAAGGAGCCGTCACACTGCGGACGGGTAAGCGCATCGAGGTAATAGCGTATCTCGATAACTCGGACAATAATCAAAATAATCCAAACAACTGCCTGTATGAAAGAGTCACTGAATCTGATTAGACTGCTGGCCATGGGCGGCGCCATAGTGATGTTTTCGGGAACGGCGAGTGCCCAGGAACAACCCTTCCGGTTCGCCGGCACGACATGCCCCGCAACTCCTTATCTGCATTGTCCAGACAGCGAGTGCGCAGGGGCCCTGGTAATCAATCAAGGAAACGTGGTCGAGATGAAGACCCGCCGCACCTACTTTCTCGATTATCCATGTGACCTGAAGAAGGGCGAGAAAGTCACGTTCATCCTCAGCCTGCACGGCTTCGGCTCGTACGGGAACTGGCAGCGCAACTATTTCCCGATCATGGACTATAAGGACAAATACCGGCTGGTCATCGCCACCCCAAACGCCCCGACGCGGTCGTGGTCGGCCGTGGACGACGAGTACTTGCAGAACATCGTCAACTTCATCGTCGAGCAGATCGGCAAAGAAAACATCAAGGCGTTCTGGCTGGTCGGGCACTCGCAGGGCGGCATGACCTCCAACCGGATTCTCCGCACGGACTTCTTCAAGGACAAGGTCGATGGCTGGCTCAGTCTGTCAGGCGGACGTCTGGGCGGAAATCCTACTCGCTCGGCGACTTTCGCTCCCACTGCTGTACCTGGCGCTGCTCCGGCTGGCGCCCCCGGTGGCGGCACGGCGACTCCAAATTTCGCTGCGGCTGCCGCAGCATTGCGGGAGCCTCCGGTCGCCGACTTCTCGTTCATCTACGAGACGGGCCAGCGCGAAATGGATGACAAAGGCCTGCCCGAGATCTCGGAGTGGGCCAACAAGTACTCTTGCGGCCCGCAGCGCAAGTCAGAGGAGATCCTCGACACCAAGGCCGGCTACGTTTATGACAGCACCCGGCTGAATCAGTTGCGTCCAGGCTGGGGACTTCTGCCGGCGCCCGGTAAGGCGCAAGTCTACCTCTATCCGGACTGCAAGGACGGCAGGGTCGTGGCCGACGTCGTCCGCCTGGATAAGGGACACACCGAAGGACTCGAGCCGAACGTCACCGAAGAACTGGTCAAGTTGATGCTTTCGGCGAAAGGCGGCAAGATCCAACAGCTGCGGTAGTGAAGTGACGCAGCGTTGTGGTCCGATGGCTTTGCACAAAAAGTCAGTTTGGGGTCGTGAATGAACTTCCTAACCGCGCAGCGGTTGAATTGAATAGCCGTGGGCAACGCCCACGGTCAGCACGTGAACCCGCCCGACCCTGAAAGGGTCGAATTCCTCTATTGTTCGACCCTTTCAGGGTCGCTTTATTCGTCGGTTCGGATCCGGTGGCGTTGCCACCGGCTATTAAATTGGTTCGCTACGCGAACCACGAGCGAGTTTTTGTGCAAAGCTTAAGTCCAATACAGAATAGGCGTGTCGTGGTGGCTGCTGCTGTTACGAACTAGTCATCTGATCCGCAGGATAACTTTGCCATGCGTCTTTCGTTCCGCCAGCGCTCTCAACGCGGTGACCGCATCAGCTAAAGGGTAGAGTTGCGAAACTACGGGTTTGATTTGGCCCGCTTCATACAGGACGAACAGGTCAGCCTGCGCTTGGGCCAGGAATTCCGGATGGTGCTCCAAATATCCTCCCCAATAACAACCAACAACCGACATGTTCTTAAGCAGGATTCGATTGGCCGCGATACTCGGAATGCGGCCCCCGGCAAAGCCGATCACGAGCAACCGCCCTTCAGCAGCAATACACTTAGTTGAGAGATCAAAAATATCGCCGCCCACCGGATCGTAGATCACATCAACGCCATGCCCGCTGGTAATCTCTTTCACCTGCGCGACCCAACTGGCCTCGTGATAGTTGAGTGCGTAGTCAGCGCCCTGCGTCAAACAGAAATTCACTTTGTCCGCGCTACCGGCAGTAGCGATGATGCGCGCCCCGAAAGCCTTGCCGAGCTGCATCGCGGCGCTGCCTACACCACCGGCTGCCGCATGGACCAACAACCATTCCTGGGCTCTGATTGCCGCGCGCACCTTAAGCGCCAGATAAGACGTTTGATAAACGATCAGCATCGCGGCCGCTTCTGCAAAGTCCATCGCCTCGGGAATGCGAAAAGTTTTCGCAGACGGAGTGACTGTGTATTCCGCAAAGCCGCCAAACCCACCCAAACCCATAACGCGATCACCAACGGAAAGGTGTTCAACGTCAGGTCCAAGGGCATCAACTACACCGGCAACCTCAGCTCCGGGCGTAAACGGCAGCGGTGGTTTGGTCTGATACTTCCCCTGAATCTGGAGAATGTCGAAGAAGTTGAGGGCCGCGGCATGATTACGGATTCGCACCTCGCCAGACCTGGGATCTGGAGCCGGGATATCAACCAGCGTCATCTGCTCAGGCTCACACCACTCGCTGACTTGCCAGGCTTTCATTCAGGCACCACTCCTTCGTAGGATTGTCTTCCTACCGCGCACAGTATCCACCGACGCGAGTACCGGTCTGTCATTCTACCGAGCGGCAATAACTTGTGCTGTTTCCAGCATATCACCGGGGTGGTCCTGGCTGGGTGATATAATTCGCCACCCCAACACTCATCCGGTTGGCAATCGCAATCGGAATTGGCAATGGGATTCATGACCCCCGAACGCTGGCAACAAATTGAACGACTGGTTCAGGAAGTGCTTGAACGTGATCCTGACCTGC